>NZ_JBDPMH010000012.1:0-203734 GCF_039871735.1 Plantactinospora sp. B24E8 | reverse complement strand
CTCGCCTGAGCAGGCGGACAACGTGAAGGCGATTGTGAAGGCGACGAAGAAGGCTGGTCTGGACGAGCGGGCCGCGGTGATCGCGGTGGGCACCAGCCTTCAGGAGTCGAAGTTGGAGAACCTGGGTGACCTGGGTGCCAACAACGATCATGACTCGCTGGGTCTGTTCCAGCAGCGTCCGAGTTCGGGTTGGGGTTCGCCGGACCAGATCATGGACCGGGAGCATGCCACGACCGCGTTCCTGGACGGGTTGAAGCAGGTGGACGGTTGGCATGATCTGCCGCTGACCGTGGCTGCGCAGAAGGTGCAGGTGTCGGCGTACCCGGACGCGTACGCGAAGTGGGAGAACCAGGCTGCTGACCTGGTCGCCAACGCCTGGAACAACAGCTGACGCCTGGAACAACAGCTGAAGACGTAGCACCGACCGTTGGCCGGGTCCCCACCACGGGGACCCGGCCAGCGGCGTATCCGCCCGGTTATCCCTCCCGCTCCGGCAGGTCACGCAGCTTCGGGATCGGCGACGGCAGCACCCAGAGCACCCCGGCCAGCGCGCCGACGGTGGCGATCCACAGCGTGGGACGTACGCCGAGCGCGGTGCCCAGGGCGCCGCCGAGCAGTGCCCCCAGCGGACGGATGCCGTAGTTGATGGTCCGCTTTACGCCGGTCACCCGGGCGAGCAGCGTCTCCGGGATGGTCGCCGTCTGCATCGACCCCACGGTGATGTCGAGGACCATGACGCCGAGGCCGGAAAGGAACTCGGCAGCGACGAGGGCGCTCAGTAGCAGGGGAGTGGGGCCGTCCGCGAGCGGTACCAGTATCAGCGGTGCCGGGAAGAGGATGAAGCCCAACACCACGGTCCGGCCGAGGCCGAACAGTCGTACCAGCCGACTGGTGACCACCGCGCCGAGCAGGGCACCCAACGAACCGGTACCGACCACCAGGCCGAGCAGTCCGGGGGAGATCCCGAGCTCACTACTGGCGTAGAGCACGAACAACGCGGCGAACATGTAGTTGAAGAGGTTCAGTGTGGTGGTGCCGAGCACGGTCGCACGCAGGATCCGGGACCGGGCCACGAACTGGAGGCCCGCGGCGAGGCCGAGTCCGCGGCTGGTCTCGGCAGCCGGCCCGGCGGGCGCCGGTGCCGTCCGGGGGAGTCGACCCAGGAACAGGGCGGATAGCAGGTACGACAGCGCGTCCGCCAGCAGTGCGACCGGCGCGCCGAGCACCTGCACCAGCAGCCCGCCGACGCTCGGACCGGCGACGAACGACATCGCGCGACTCCCGTTGACCAGTGCGTTGGCGTCGACGTAGTCCTTCCTCGGCACCAGTGACACGAAGAGTGCGCTGTGGGCCACCTCGAAGAGCACGGCCAGGGTGCCGCTGAGGAACGCGACGAGGTAGAGCTGTCCCAGGCTGAAGATGCCGAACAGGTACGCGATCGGGACCGCCGCCAGCAGGACGGCCCGACCGAGGTCCGCGAGGATCATCACCCGCCGCTTGTTCGGGTACCGGTCCAGCCAGGCGCCGGCAATTAGGGAGAAGAGCAGGTTCGGCAGCAGGGTGGCGGCGGTGAGGTAGCCCATCTCGGCTGGGCCGGCCCCGGCGCCGAGCACGGCGAGCAGTGGCAGGGCCAGCACCGAGATCTGGTCGCCGAACAGTGAGACGGTCTGTGCCGACCAGTACCGCCGGAACGGTGGCTGACGCAGCAGCACCGGCAGCCACCGTCGGTTCCTGGCTGTCGGAGCCTCCGGCGAGACGAGCGTGCCGCTCACTCCGGTTCCCCCTGGGTCTCCGCCCCGGACCGGTCCGTCGGTTCGGCGGGCTGGCCGGTTGGCTGTCCGGCCGGTTCTCCGGCTGAGGGCGCCGGGGTACCGGCTGAGGGCGCCGGAGTACCGGACGGCGGCGCCGGGGCGCCGGGCGGGGCAGCCTCGGTGGGCAGCAGCAGTTGGATGATGCTGATCGGACGGGACCCGGCGGGACGCCTGGTGGGGTCGGTCAGCCGGTCGTCGTACGCGGCCAGCAGCGTCTCGAACTGTCGGGTGAGCGCCGCCAGTTCCTCGGCGGTCAGGTAGACGAGGGCGTCGCCGAAGCCGGTCAGCGCGCGCCACTGCGGCGGTTCGTGCGCGCGTTGTGCCAGGTGGGCGCGGGCGCGCTCCAGGTAGTGCTCCAGGATCACCGCGTTGAGCTGGTCGGCCGCGGCCCGCAGGGCCGGGTCGTCCGACGTGTCGTCCCAGGAGGTCATGAGGGCGGTCGCCCGCCAGGGGCGCTCTCGCCCGTCGGCGCCGGGGACCCGTTCGGCGAGGCCGTATCTGGCCAACTGTCGAAGATGGTACGAGCAGCTCGGCACACTCTCGTTCAGTCGCTCCGCCGCCTGGGTGGCGGTCAGCGGGCCTTCGCGTCGGAGCAGTCCGACCAGTGCGAGGCGCAGCGGGTGCGCGTACCCCCGCAGGGCTCGTGGATCGGTCAACCTGACTTCGGGATGGCTCATACCCTAAAGATAGTTCTAGAAAGAAAGCTTTAGCAAAGCCGTATCATCGTCCCTCGAGCCCGTCGGCCGGTCGGATTCCGACGGGCGGGTAGATTACGAACCCAACCGCGGCTGGGGGTGGAACGTGCGCGAGACGTGGGTGGCGACCGACCGGTCGCCGGTGGCCGAGGGGGGTTCGGTGGCCGAGGGCGATTCGGCGGCCGAGGGAAACCCGGTGGCCGAGGGGAACCCGGTGGAGCCACAGACGGCCGGGATCGAGCCGAAGACCGCTGACGTCGAGCCGACGGTCGCGGAGCCGGAACCGTCCCCGGACGGCGAAGGGCCGAACCGGTCGGACACCACGCTGGTCGTGGTCACCGGCGTCTCCGGCGGCGGCCGCAGCACCGTCGCCCGCGCTCTGGAGAACGTCGGCTTCTACGTGGTCGACAACCTTCCCCAGGCGCTCATGCTCGACATGGCCGAGCTTGCCTTCCAGGCCGGCGGCGCCGCCCGGCGTACCGCGATGGTGCTGGACGTACGCAGCCGGGCCTTCTCCACCGACCTTGCCGGCGCGATCCGGGCGCTCAAGGAGCGGGGCTTCCAGCCCAGGGTGGTGTTTGTGGACGCCGACGACGAGGTGCTGATTCGGCGCTTCGAGAGCGTGCGCCGTTCCCACCCGCTGCAGGGCGACGGCCGGCTCGCCGACGGGATCGCGATCGAGCGCGGCCTGCTCGAGGAGGCTCGCGACCAGGCCGACGTGATCATCGACACCAGCCACCTGAACGTGAACCAGCTCCGCAGCCGGGTCGAGGAGCTGTTCGGCGCCGAGGACGCCCGCCGGCTGCGGGTCACCGTGCTCTCCTTCGGCTTCAAGTACGGCCTGCCGCCGGACGCCGACTTCGTGCTCGACGCCCGCTTCCTGCCGAACCCCTACTGGGTTCCGGAACTGCGCGAACACACCGGCCGTGAGGAGGGCGTCAGCCGGTACGTCCTCGGCCAACGTGGTGCGGTCACCTTCGTCGAGACGTACGCCCGGTTGATCAACGCGACCGCGCCCGGCTTCGAACGGGAGGGGAAGCGGTACCTGACCGTCGCGGTTGGTTGCACCGGCGGCAAGCACCGCAGCGTGGCGATCGCCGAGGAACTCGCCAGCCGGCTGCGTCAGGCCCGGCTCGCGGCGAACGCCCAGCACCGCGACCTGGGGCGCGAGTGAGCGGCGAACGCCCAGCACCGCGACCTGGGGCGCGAGTGAGCGGCGAACGCCCAGCACCGCGACCTGGGGCGCGAGTGGGCGGCCTACGGGTCGTCGCGTTCGGGGGCGGGCACGGCCTGGCGGCATCGCTGCGGGCGCTGCGGCACTGCGCACCCGAACTGGATCTGGAGATCACCGCCGTGGTGACCGTCGGCGACGACGGTGGTTCGAGTGGCCGGTTGCGCGCGGAACGGGGTGCGCTGCCCCCCGGTGACCTGCGCCAGGCGCTCGCCGCCCTCGCCGCCGACGAAGCGGCCAGCCAGCGCAGCGCCGACCTGTTCCAGCACCGGTTCGTCGATGGCGGTCCGGGTCGGGACCCGCTCGCCGGTCACGCGGTCGGCAACCTGGTGCTCTGCGGGTTGATGGAAATGCTCGGCAACCCGGTCGCCGCCCTCGACCACGCCGCCGGCATGGTCGGCGCGGTCGGCCGGGTACTGCCGATGTCCTGCGAACCGGTCGGGATCGAGGCCCGGGTCCGCGGCGCCGACCCACGTCGACCGAGTGCGGTGCAGACCGTACGAGGTCAGCACGCGGTGGCGGTCACCGACGGTCGGGTCGAGCTGGTCCGGCTCACCCCGGAAGGGCCACGGGCCTGCCCGGAGGCGGTGGAGGCGGTCGGCGCCGCCGACTGGCTCATCTTCGGGCCGGGCAGCTGGTACACCAGCGTGATCCCGCACCTGCTGGTGCCCGAGCTGGCCGCCGCGATCGTCGCCAGCCCGGCCCGCCGGCTGGTCACGCTCAACCTTGCCAACGAGGCGGAGACCCTCGGGCTCTCCCTCGCCGACCACCTGGCGGCACTCAACTGGTACCTGCCGGCCCTCGGCATCGACGTGGTGGTCGCGGACGGTAAGGCGGTGGGTGACCCCGAACCGGTGCACCGTGCGGCAGAATCGCTGGGTGCGCGGCTCGTGCTCGCCCCGGTGGCCGTCCCGGACGGTGGACCCCGACACGATCCCGCAGCGCTGGGAGCCGCACTGGTGCCTCTCCTGGGCGCCGATCGTTAAGCACGTACGAATCACCGGCACCCGCCGGAACCGGCCCATGAGGTGACGAGAAGATGGCGATGACCGCTGCGGTCAAGGACGAACTGAGCCGGGTCGACGTGCCCAAACCCTGCTGCCGCCGGGCGGAGATGGCCGCGCTGCTGCGGTTCGCGGGCGGCCTGCACATCGTATCCGGCCGGGTGGTGGTCGAGGCGGAACTCGACACCGGCGCGGTGGCGCGCCGGCTCCGCCGGGAGATCGCCGAGGTGTACGGGTATCCGAGCGAGATTCACGTGCTCGCCTCCGGTGGGCTGCGCAAGGGCAGCCACTACATCGTCCGGGTGGTCAAGGACGGCGAGGCACTCGCCCGGCAGACCGGCCTGCTCGACGTACGCGGTCGACCGGTGCGGGGCCTGCCGCCGCACGTGGTGGCGGCCAACGTCTGCTGCGCGGTCTCGGCCTGGCGTGGCGCCTTCATGGCGCACGGCTCGCTGACCGAGCCGGGCCGGTCCTGCGCCCTGGAGATCACCTGCCCCGGGCCGGAGTCCGCGCTCGCCCTGGTCGGCGCCGCCCGGCGGATCGGCATCACCGCCAAGGCCCGCGAGGTCCGGGGCGTCGACCGGGTGGTGGTCAAGGACGGTGACGCGATCGCGGCGCTGCTCACCCGGATCGGCGCACACTCCAGCGTGCTGTCCTGGGAGGAGCGCCGGGTCCGTCGCGAGGTGCGGGCGACCGCGAACCGGCTGGCCAACTTCGACGACGCCAACCTGCGCAGGTCCGCCCGGGCCGCGGTCGCCGCCGCCGCCCGGGTCACCCGGGCGTTGGAGATCCTCGCCGACGACGCCCCCGACCATCTCACCTCGGCCGGCCGGCTACGGCTCGAGCACCGGCAGGCGTCGCTTGAGGAGCTCGGCGCGCTGGCCGACCCGCCGCTGACCAAGGACGCCATCGCCGGCCGGATCCGTCGATTGTTGGCGCTGGCCGACAAGCGGGCTCGTGACCTCGGCATCCCGGACACCGAGGCGGCGGTGACCCCGGACATGCTCACGGTGTGACCGCGGGTCACCGGTGGTGTGATCGGACCCGTACGGATTCTCCCCCGACGCAACGCGACGTTCTGAGCTCGGATAGGGTCGCAGCGTACGGCGACGGGGCCGGAACCGGCTCTCCGCCGTGCAATTCCGCCTCGGGGCGGGCCGGGATGACCTAGCAGCGGCCGACCTTCCATGGGGTCGGCGCACCCATCTTCGCTGCCGAACTGGCTGACGGCGGCGAACCGAAACACGAGGAGATGGACTCAGTGACCATCCGGGTTGGCATCAACGGCTTCGGCCGGATCGGCCGCAACTTCTTCCGCGCGGTGCTCGCGTCGGGCGCCGACGTCGAGGTGGTCGGCGCGAACGACCTGACCGACAACGCCACGCTGGCGCACCTGGTCAAGTACGACAGCATCCTTGGTCGTCTGCCGCACGAGGTCAAGGCGACCGCCGACGAGATCACCGTCGGCGGCCACACCGTGAAGGTGTTCGCCGAGAAGGACCCGGGCAAGCTGCCCTGGGCCGACCTGGGCGTGGACGTGGTGATCGAGTCGACCGGCTTCTTCACCGACGCGACCAAGGCCAAGGCGCACATCGACGGCGGGGCCAAGAAGGTCATCATCTCGGCTCCGGCCAAGAACGAGGACGTCACGGTCGTGATGGGCGTCAACCACGACCAGTACGACCCGGCCAAGCACAACATCATCTCCAACGCCTCCTGCACCACGAACTGCCTGGCCCCGATGGCCAAGGTGCTGCAGGACACGTTCGGCATCGAGCGTGGTCTGATGACCACGATCCACGCGTACACCCAGGACCAGAACCTGCAGGACGGCCCGCACAAGGACCTGCGCCGGGCCCGGGCCGCCGCGCTGAACATCGTGCCGACCTCGACCGGTGCCGCGAAGGCGATCGGTCTGGTGCTGCCGGAGCTGAAGGGCAAGCTGGACGGTTACGCGCTGCGGGTGCCGATTCCGACCGGCTCGGCCACCGACCTGACCATCACCGCCGGCCGCCAGACCTCGGTCGAGGAGGTCAACGCCGCGATGAAGGCGGCCGCCGAGGGCCCGCTGAAGGGCATCCTGACCTACACCGAGGACGAGATCGTCTCCTCGGACATCGTCACCGACCCGGCCTCCTGCATCTTCGACTCCGGTCTGACCAAGGTGATCGGCGACCAGGTCAAGGTCGTCGGCTGGTACGACAACGAGTGGGGCTACTCGAACCGCCTCGTCGACCTGGTCAAGCTGGTCGGTGCCGGGCTGTGAGCGTGAGGAGTGAGCTTGCGAGCCCCGCAATCGCGAACGGAGAGGTAGCCGGGTGAGCATCCGCAACCTCGACGATCTCCTCGCCGAGGGGGTTTCGGGTCGGCGCGTCCTGGTGCGCGCCGACCTGAACGTGCCCCTCGACAAGGAGACCGGCGCGATCACCGACGACGGCCGGATCCGTGCGGTCCTGCCCACGCTGACCGCGTTGCGGGACGGGGGCGCGGCGGTTGTCGTCTGCTCCCACCTGGGTCGTCCGAAGGGTGCGCCCGACCCGAAGTACACCCTCGCCCCGGTCGCGAAGCGGCTCGGTGAGCTGCTCGGCGCCGAGGTCGGATTCGCCACCGACACGGTCGGCGAGTCGGCCCGGGCGACCGTCGAGGCGTTGACCGACGGGCAGGTCGCACTGCTGGAGAACCTGCGGTTCAACCCGGGGGAGACCAGCAAGGACGAGGCCGGGCGGGGCGCCTTCGCCGACCAGCTCGCCGGTTTCGCGGAGGCGTACGTCGACGACGCGTTCGGCGCCGTGCACCGCAAGCACGCCAGTGTGTACGACGTACCGGCCCGGCTGCCGCACTTCGCGGGCCGGCTGGTGCTTCGTGAGGTGGAGGTGCTGGCCCGGCTGCGGCACGAGCCGGACCGCCCGTACGTGGTGGTGCTCGGCGGTTCGAAGGTCTCCGACAAGCTCGCGGTGATCGAGGCGCTGCTGCCGTCGGTCGACAAGCTGCTGATCGGTGGCGGCATGTGCTTCACCTTCCTCAAGGCCCAGGGGCACGAGGTGGGGAAGTCGCTGCTCGAGGAGGAGATGGTCGATACCTGCCGCGAGCTGCTCGAACGGGGCGCCGGCAAGATCGTCCTCCCGGTTGACGTGGTGGCCGCCACCGCGTTCAGCGCGGACGCGGAGCACGAGGCGGTGCCGGTGAACCAGATTCCCGCCGACCGGCTGGGTCTGGACATCGGCCCGCGGAGCGTGGCGGAGTTCGCCGACGCCGTCGGTACCGCCCGGATGGTCTTCTGGAACGGTCCGATGGGCGTCTTCGAGCTGGCTCCGTTCGCCGCCGGCACCCGTGGGGTCGCCGAGTCGATCACCTCGGTGAAGGGTTTCACCGTGGTCGGCGGCGGTGACTCGGCGGCGGCCGTCCGGGCGCTCGGCCTCGACGAGGCGGCGTTCGGGCACATCTCCACCGGCGGGGGCGCCTCGCTGGAGTATCTGGAGGGCAAGGCCCTCCCCGGCATCGTCGCTCTGGAGAACTAGTGGGCAGCCCGACTGTCACCCGCCGGCCGCTGATGGCGGGCAACTGGAAGATGAACCTGAACCACCGGGAAGCCAACCTGCTCATCCAGAAGCTCGCGGCGAGCCTCACCGAGCAGCAGCTGACCGACGTCGAGACGGTGGTCCTGCCGCCCTTCACCGACCTGCGCACCGTGCAGAGCGTGGTCGAGGGCGACAAGCTGCTGATCGGCTACGGGGCGCAGGACCTGTCGCCGCACCAGTCCGGGGCGTACACCGGGGAGATCTCCGGTGCGATGCTGGCCGCGCTCGGCTGCCAGTACGTCGTGGTCGGCCACTCCGAGCGGCGGGCCTACCACAACGAGGACAACAAGCTGGTCAACGCCAAGGTCAAGGCGGCGCTGGGCAACGAGTTGACCCCGATCCTCTGCGTCGGCGAGGGACTGGACGTCCGCGAGGAGCAGCGGCATGTGGCGTACTGCCGCGAGGAGCTGGACGCGGCGCTGGCCGGGTTGACCGCCGAGCAGGTGGTCAAGCTGGTGGTGGCGTACGAGCCGGTCTGGGCGATCGGCACCGGCAAGACCGCCACCCCGGAGGACGCCCAGGAGGTCTGTGGCGCGCTCCGGGCCCAGCTTGTCGAGCGGTACGGGCAGGCGACCGCCGACCAGGTCCGGGTCCTCTACGGCGGGTCGGTGAAGGCGGCCAACATCGCCGGTATCATGGCGCAGCCCGACGTGGATGGCGCACTGATCGGCGGGGCGAGTCTGGATGCCGAGGAGTTCGCGCAGATCTGCCGGTTCCCGGAGCACATCACCCGCTGAGGTGTCGCTATCCTTGACGGGCCCCCGTAGCTGAGAGGACTGACCCCTGCCATGCCAACCTGGTTCGCATACACGTTGATCGTGTTGCTGGTCATCACGAGCGTGCTGCTCACCATGCTGATCCTGCTGCACCGGGGCAAGGGTGGCGGAATGTCGAGCATGTTCGGTGGAGGGGTCAGCTCGAGCCTGGCCGGCTCCTCGGTCGCCGAGAAGAACCTGGACCGATACACCGTTCTGGTGGGTCTTGTCTGGTTCGCCTGCATCGTCGGCCTCGGCCTCTGGCTGCGGCTCGCCCAGACCACCTGAATCCCCACCGAGGTCACACCAACTGCGCGCGGTCCGCTACTGTGGGCCGCGCGCAGTCGTCTGCGCTTGCACCGCGTCACACCGTCGCCCCACCGACGGACCCCCCATGACGAACGGAGCGAGCAGTCGTGCCAAGTGGCAGCGCCATCCGTGGCAGCCGAGTCGGTGCCGGCCCAGCCCGGCCCAGCGAACGATGTGAACCCGCCCCCCGCCGCGCGGTCAGCTACTGGTGTGCCAACGGGCACATGGTGGAGATCCGGCTGGCGGCCGAGGCCGAGATCCCCCCGGTCTGGGACTGTCCGCACTGCGGCCAGCCGGCCGGGCAGGACGTACACAACCCGCCGGGGCGGGCCCGGACCGAGCCGTACAAGTCACACCTGGCGTACGTGAAGGAACGGCGTACCGAGGCGGACGCCGAGGCGCTGCTCGCCGAGGCGCTGGCGGCGTTGCGCCAGCGCCGCGGCGAGCGGTAGGGCAGCGGCTACCCGAGTTCGGCCGCGGCGGCCCGGTCCAGCAGCCACCGGGTGGCGGTCACCCCGTGCACCCGGGCCGCCGGCAGCGCGACCGGGGCGGCGGCGTCGAGCGCCGTCCGGACCGCCGTGGCCTTGTCGGCGCCGGCGGCGACCAGCCACACCTCGTCGGCGGTGTTGATCGTCGGCACGGTCAGGGTGACCCGGACCGGCGGCGGCTTCGGGCTGTCCCGGACCGCGGAGACCGGCCGGGTCTCGTCGCCGACCGGATGCCCGGGGAAGACCGAGGCGACGTGGCCGTCCTCGCCCACCCCGAGCATCAGCACGTCCCACCGGGGCAGCGGTGCCGGTCGGCCCGCCGTGGCCAGTTCGGCCGCGTACCGCTGCGCGGCGGCCTCCGGGTCGGCGCCGTCCGGGCCGTCCGACGCCGGCATCGGGTGCAGCCGTACCCCGGGCAGGACGTCGAGCAGGGCGGCCCGGGCCTGGGTCTCGTTGCGGTCCGGGTGGCCGGACGGCAGGAACCGCTCGTCGCCCCACCAGACGTCGACCCGGGACCAGTCGACCGCGTCCCGGGCCGGCAGGTCGCGGACCGCCCGGTAGACCGCCGCGGCGATCCGGCCGCCGGTCAGCACAATCCCCGCTGTGCCCCGTTCCGCCTGCGCGTCGATGATTGTCACGACCAGTCGGGCGGCGACCGCCTGGGCGAGCTGGTCCGGGTCGGCGTGTACCACGCGTGTTGTGGTCACGCCGCTCCTGACCCCGCCGGCTGCGCGGTGACCTGCTGCTGGCTCGGGTCCTTCCAGATGTGCACCCGCTGCTGGGGGCGGGAGTCCAGGCCGGAGATCCCGGCCACCGCACCCAGCGCCTCGGCGTAGATCTGGTCCGGGTCGAGCCGCCGCAGTTCCTCGGCGAGCTCCTCACCGAGCGGCCGGCGGACCAGCGGCAGTTGCCGGTCGGCCTGCCCGGCACGGCGGAAGACCGCCATGCTGTCCTCCCGGGTCAGCACCATCTCGTCGCCGTTGACACAGCGCAGCGTGACCTCCCGCATCCGGGGGAACTCGTCGGTGTGCCGCCACTCCGGCTCCAGCCCCAGCCGGGACTTGAGCCAGCCGGCCATCAGCGCCGCGGTCGGGTCGGTCCGCGGTCCGACCACGGTGGCCGAGGTGACCTGGTTGCCCTCGGTGGTGTCGAAGGCACCGGCGACCAGGGTGCGCCACGGGGTGATCCGGGTCCAGGCCAGGTCGGTGTCGCCGGGGGCGTAGTCCCGGGCTCGTTGCCGCAGCGCGGCGATCGGGTCGGCGGCCTGCGCGGAATCGGTGATCCGCCGGTCCGCCACCACTCCGAGGAAGTCGTTGGCGATCTCCACCGGTGGCTCGCCGTGCCACCAGGTCACCACCGGCACGTCCGGTACCAGCAGCGGCATCACCACCGACTCGGCGTGCAGGGCGAGCCGCCCGTACATCCGGGTCACCACCGCCTCGCCCGGTCCGAGCCGGCCGCCGACCACGATCTCGGCGTCGAGCCGGCTCCGGTCGCGTTCGATGTCGGAGCGGACGACGACGACCATCCGGCACGGGTGTGCGGCCGAGGCGATGGTCACCGCCGCCTCGGCCTCCCGTACCCGGGGCTCGTCGACCACCACGATCAGGGTGAGGGCCATCCCGCTGGCCACCCCACCCGCGCTGCGCCGCTCGGCGGCCAGCGCCTTCACCACCTCGTTGCCGGTGGTGTCCCACAAGCCGATCAACGGTGCCTCCCTGGGATCATCACGCCCGCCGCCATGACCGGCCCTCGCGGGCGAGCATCTCGTCCGCCGCCCGGGGGCCCCACTCGCCGGCCCGGTACGGCTCCGGGCGGGTGTCCTGCCAGAAGGCCTCCAGCGGGTCGATGACCTGCCAGCTCTGTTCGACCTCGGCCGCGTCCGGGAACAGCGTCCGGTCGCCGATCAGCACGTCGAGCACCAGTCGCTCGTACGCCTCGGGGCTGGACTCGGTGAACGCCTCGCCGTACTGGAAGTCCATCGCGATGTCCCGGACCTCCATGGTGGTGCCGGGAACCTTGGAGCCGAACTTCAGCACCACGCCCTCGTCCGGCTGGACCCGGATGACGAGCTGGTTGTTGCCGAGCATCTCCATGTCGGCCGGGTTGAACGGCAGGTGCGGCGCCTTCTTGAACATGATGGCGACCTCGGTCACCCGACGCGGCAGCCGCTTGCCGGCCCGGATGTAGAACGGCACACCGGCCCAGCGGCGGTTCTGGATGCCGAGCCGGACCGCGACGTACGTCTCGGTGGTGCTCTCCTTCGGCACCCCCTTCTCGTCGAGGTAGCCGACGGCCCGCTTGCCGGCCACCCAGCCGGGCAGGTACTGGCCACGAACCGTGCCGGCGGCGATGTCCTTCGGCAGGGTGATCGCGCGCAGCACCTTCAGCTTCTCGGCCCGGATCTCGTCGGCGTCGAAGCTGGTCGGCTCCTCCATCGCGACCAGGGCGAGCAGCTGCAGCAGGTGGTTCTGCAGGACGTCCCGGGCGGTGCCGGTGGCGTCGTAGAAGCCGGCCCGGGAGCCGATGCCGACGTCCTCGGCCATGGTGATCTGCACCGAGTCGACGTACCGGGAGTTCCACAGCGGTTCGAAGAGGCTGTTCGCGAACCGCAGGGCCAGGATGTTCTGGACCGTCTCCTTGCCCAGGTAGTGGTCGATCCGGAAGACGTCCTCCCGGGTGAAGACGTCGTCGACCAGGTCGTTGAGCGCCTTCGCCGAGGGCAGGTCGTGGCCGAACGGCTTCTCCACCACGACCCGCCGCCAGCCGCCGGACTTGTCGTTGTCCGCCATCCCGGTCCGGGCGAGCTGCTTGAGCACCGTCGGGAACGCCGCCGGCGGGATGGAGAAGTAGAACGCGGCGTTGCCGGCGATGCCGTGGGTGTCGCGCAGTTCGTCGAGGGTCGCGGCGAGCTGGTCGAAGGCGGCGTCGTCGTCGAACGAGCCACCGACGAACTTGATGTTGCCGGCCAGCCGGCCCCACACCTCGTCCCGCCAGGGCGTCCGGGCGTGTTCCCGGGCCGCCTCCCGGGCCAGCGACTCGAAGTCGCCGTCGCCCCAGTCCCGGCGGGCGAAGCCGAGGACCACGAAGCCGGGCGGCAGCAGGCCGCGGTTGGCCAGGTCGTAGACCGCGGGCAGCAGCTTCTTCTGCGCCAGGTCCCCGGTCACCCCGAAGATCACCAGCGCGCACGGCTCCGGGATCCGCGGCAGTCGCCGGTCCTGCGGGTCGCGCAGCGGATTCACGGTCGTCCCTCCTCGCTCACCCCGGCCAGGCCGCGCACCACGTCGACCAGCCGGGGCACTCCGGCGGCCCGGTCGGTCAGGTGCAGCCGCAGCACCGGCCGGCCCCGCTCGGCGAGCGCCTGTCGGTCACCGGCGGCCTGCGCCGCCTGCAGCTGACCGAAGGTGTACGGCTTGCCGGGCACCGGCAGGTCGTCGACGACGTCCCCGGTGATCTGCAGGAACGAGCCGAGCTGCGGCCCGCCCTTGTGGTACTGGCCGGTCGAGTGCAGGAACCGGGGTCCCCAGCCGAAGGTGACCGGCCGGCCGGAGGCGGCGGCCAGTCCGGGCCGGACCCGTCCCGCGTCGGCGTCGGCGAACCGGTCCAGGTACGCCATCACGGCCAGGTAGCCGTCCCCGCCGAGCCCGGCCAGCAGCAGCCGCAGCGCGCCGGCCAGGTCACCGGGGACCGGGGCGTCCCGCTGGCTCTCACCGGGGGACCAGTAGGCCTCGATCCCGGCGTCGACGAAGGTCGGCGACTCGACCGGCAGGCCGCCGTCGAGCAGCCGGTTGGTGTTCTCCTTCGACTCGGTCACGTTCGGCTGGTTGAACGGGTCGATGCCGAGCACCACACCGGCGACCGCGGTCGCGTACTCCCAGGTCAGGAACTGGGCGCCGAGCGGGCCGTTGACCGCCAGCTGGGCCGGGACGCCGCCGCCGGGGACCGCGCCGGCCGGCAGGCCGCCACCGTAGGTGACGGTCAGCACGTCGGACGCGGTCGCGCCGGGGCTGGTCGGCTCCTCGACCACCACCGGCAGGATGCCGACGCCGCTCTTGCCGGTCGACTCCGCGATCAGCTGTTCGATCCAGTCACCGAGGCCGTCGATGCCGGTGCCGTCGGCGACCAGCGCGACCTTGTCCCGGCCGGTGGTGGCCGCCGCACCGAGCGCGGCGCCGAGGGCCAGGCCCGGGTTGTCCCGGTCCCCACCCAGATTGGCGGCGAGTGCCTCGGCCTGGTCGAGCAGTTCGGCCACGTCGACCCCGGCCAGCGCCGACGGGACCAGCCCGAACGCGGTCAGCGCCGAGTAGCGGCCGCCGACGTCCGGGTCGGCGAGCAGGACGAAGGCGCCCATCTCCGCCCCGGTCTTGGCCAGCGGCGAGCCGGGGTCGGTGACGATCACGAAGTGCCGTCCGGCCTCGGCCTCGGTCAGCCCGGCGTCCAGGAACGCCTGCCAGTACGCCCGCCGGTGGCTGTCGGTCTCCACCGTCGAACCGGACTTGCTGGCGACCACCACGACGGTCCGCGACAGCCGGTCGCCGAGCGCCGCCCGCACCTGCCCGGGGTCGGTGGTGTCGAGCACGGTCAGCGGCTTGCCGAGGGTACGGGTGATCACCTCGGGGGCCAGCGACGAGCCACCCATGCCGGCGAGCACCACGTGGTCGAGGTCGGCGAGTTCCGCCTTCAGCTCGGCGAGCTGGGGGAGGAGTTCCCGGCTGCGCCGGAAGGTGTCCACCCAGCCGAGCCGGATCGCCGCCTCGTCCTGCGCCTCCGGCCCCCACAGCGTCGGGTCCTTGCGGACCAGTCGGCCGGGTACGTCGTCGGCCAGCAGCGCGGCCCGGGCCGAGGCGGGCGCCGCCGCGTCGACGGTCTCCGCCCCGTAGACGGCGAGCCCGGCCGCGCCCTCACAGCCGCCGTCGAGCAGATCCTTCCCGGTCACGCGTTGCCTCCCGCACGGGCGGCCGCGGCCGCGTTGTCCCGGGCGGCGCGGTTCGGCTGCCCGACGCCCCCGGCGGCCGCCTCCAGCGACTTGCGGACCCCGTCGAGCAGCTCCTGCCAGCTGGCCTCGAACTTCTCCACACCCTCACGCTCGAGGGTGTCGATCACGTCGTCGAAGTCGACGCCGGCCGAGGCGATCCCGGCGAAGACCGTCCGGGCGTCGTCGTACGCGCCGGTGACGGTGTCGCCGCCGCGGACGTCGCCGTGGTCGGCGAAGGCGTGGATCACCGGCTCCGGCATGGTGTTGACGGTGCCGGGGGCGATCAGCTCCTCGACGTAGATCACGTCCCGGTAGTCCGGGTTCTTCGTCGAGGTGGAGGCCCAGAGCGGCCGCTGCGGGTGGGCGCCGGCGTCAGCCAGGGCCTGCCAGCGGGCCGAGGAGAAGACCTCGGCGTACCGCTCGTACGCCAGCTGGGCGTTGGCGATCGCGGCCTTGCCGCGCAGTGCCTTGGCCTCGGCCGAACCGGCCTTCTCCAGCCGCTTGTCCACCTCGGTGTCGACCCGGGAGACGAAGAACGACGCCACCGAGGCGATCTTCGTCAGGTCGTGCCCGTTCGCCTTCGCCTGCTCGAGGCCGGCGAGGAAGGCCTCCATCACCTGCGAGTACCGCTCCAGGCCGAAGATCAGGGTGACGTTGACGCTGATCCCCTCGGCCAGGGTCGCGGTGATCGCCGGCAGGCCGGCCTCGGTCGCCGGGATCTTGATGAACAGGTTCGGCCGGTCGACCAGCCACCACAGCGCCTTCGCCTCGGCGACGGTCTTGTCGGTCTCGTACGCCAGCCGCGGGTCCACCTCGATGGAGACCCGACCGTCGACCCCACCACTGGCGTCGTACGCCGGGCGCATCACGTCGCAGGCCCACCGGACGTCGTACGTGGTGAGCATCCGGACCGCCTCCTCGACGGTCACGCCACGGCTGGCCAGGTCACGCAGTTGCCAGTTGTACTCGCCGGCGTCGCTGAGCGCCTTGGCGAAGATGGTCGGGTTGGTGGTCACCCCGACCAGGTGCTTCTCCCGGCGCAGCTGGTCCAGGCCGCCGGAGCTCAGTCGTACCCGGGAAAGATCGTCGAGCCAGACCGCCACACCCGCGGCGGTCAGCTCACCCAACCGGTCCGTCATGTCGTCTCACTTCCCTCAGTTGCCTGTGGTGGAACCGGTGATGTCCCCGAGCCGGGTCAGCGACGCGTGCGCGGCCGCGACGATCCGGTCGGGCGTGAATCCGAACTGCTCGAAGAGCACGGTGTGCGGCGCGGAGGCGCCGTAGTGCTCCAGGCTGACCGTCTCGCCGTGGTCGCCGACCAGGTCGCGCCAGGACATCCCGATCCCGGCCTCGACACTGACCCGGGCCCTCACGTCGCGGGGCAGCACCGACTCCCGGTACGCCGCGTCCTGCTCCCGGAACCACTCCTGGCAGGGCATCGAGACGACCCGGGTCGGGGTCCCCTCGGCCTCCAGCCGGTCCCGGGCGGTGAGGCAGAGCTGCACCTCGGAGCCGGTGCCGATCAGGATCACCTTCGGCAGCCCGTTCGACGCCTCGGCCAGCACGTAGCCGCCCTTGAGCACGCCCTCGGCCCCGGCCAGCTCGGTGCGGTCCACGGTCGGCAGCGGCTGCCGGCTCAGCGCCAGCGCCGCCGGCCGGTCGGTGTTCTGCAGCGCGCCCCGCCAGGCCCACGCGGTCTCGTTGGCGTCGGCCGGCCGGATCACGTCCAGGCCGGGAATGGCCCGCAGCGCGCTGAGGTGCTCCACCGGCTGGTGGGTGGGGCCGTCCTCGCCGAGGCCGATCGAGTCGTGCGTCCAGACGTACGTCACGGGGAGCTTCATCAGCGCGGCGAGTCGTACCGAGGGACGCATGTAGTCGCTGAAGACCAGGAAGGTGCCGCCGTACGGCCGGGTGCCGCCGTGCAGGGCGATGCCGTTGAGGATCGCGCCCATGGCGTGCTCACGGATGCCGAAGTGCAGGTTGCGACCGTATTCGTGGCCGGGGAACGCCTTGGTGGCGTACTCGGACGGGATGAAGGACGGCTCGCCCTCCATGGTGGTGTTGTTGCTCTCGGCCAGGTCGGCCGAGCCGCCCCAGAGTTCGGGCAGCACCGGGGCGAGGGCCTGGAGGACCTTGCCGGAGGCGGCCCGGGTGGCGATCCCCTTGGCGTCGGCGGGGAACGTCGGCAGCGCGTCGGCCCAGCCGGCCGGCAGCGTACGGGTGGCGAGCCGGTCGTGCAGCGCCTTGCCCTCCGGGTTGGCCTGCGCCCAGGACTGGTACGCGGTCTCCCACTCGGTGTGCGCGGTCCGGCCCCGCTCCAGCACCTGGCGGGCGTGCGCGAGCACCTCGTCGGCGACCTCGAAGGTCGTGGCCGGGTCGAAACCGAGCAGCTTCTTGGTGGCGGCCACCTCGTCGGCGCCGAGCGCCGAGCCGTGGATCTTGCCGGTGTTCTGCTTGGTCGGGGCCGGCCAGCCGATGATGGTGCGCAGTGCGATGAACGAGGGGCGGTTGGTCTCCGCCTTGGCGGCGAGCAGCGCGTCGTACAGCGCCTCGACGTTCTCGTGGTAGTGGCCCTCGTCGGCGTCACCGGTACGCCAGTCGACGGTCTGCACGTGCCAGCCGTACGCGGCGTACCGGGCGGCGACGTCCTCGCTCTTGGCGATCCGGGTGTCGTCCTCGATCGAGATCTCGTTGTCGTCGTAGATCAGGACCAGGTTGCCGAGCTTCTGGTGTCCGGCGAGCGCGCTCGCCTCGTGGCTGATCCCCTCCTCGATGTCGCCGTCCGAGGCGATGCACCAGATGTGGTGGTCGAACGGCGAGGTGCCGGGGGCTGCGTCGGGGTCGAGCAGGCCGCGTTCGCGGCGGGCCGCCATCGCCATCCCGACCGCGTTGCCGAGGCCCTGGCCGAGCGGGCCGGTGGTGGTCTCGACGCCCCGGGTGTGGCCGTGTTCGGGGTGGCCCGGGGTCAGCGAACCCCACTGGCGCAACGACTTGAGGTCGCTCAGCCCCAGTCCGTAGCCGCTGAGGTAGAGCTGGATGTAGAGGGTGAGACTGCTGTGTCCGGCGGACAGGACGAAGCGGTCGCGCCCGGTCCAGTCGGGGTCGGTCGGGTCGTGCCGCATGACCCGGTTGAACAGCAGGTAGGCGGCGGGCGCGAGGCTCATCGCGGTACCCGGATGGCCGTTGCCGGATTTCTCTACGGCGTCCATGGCCAGCACGCGAACGGTGTCGACGGCGCGCTGGTCAAGGTCGGACCAGGTCAGCGGAGTCTTCGCGGATCGATTTTCAGCCACGATCGTGTGTGCTCCTCGGCAGATGGGCGGAACCCTCACTGATGACCCTAGCGACCGCTTCCGAAACCCAAGCCCCGGATGACGGCACGAGTGAGCGGCTTCGCCACAGATGTGATCGTCCGCACCGATCAAGGGTCGCCCGGGCAGCGCAAACGGCGACGCGTAGGCTGTCGGTCGGTATGCCGGCCCGGTGTGGTCGGCCGCCTGGCCGATGTTCCACACCGCTCTCCCCTGCGCATACGCCGGAAGGTGGCATTCCGTGAGCATGATCACCGAGCGCCCCGCGACCGGTCCCGCCGAGGTGGCGGCCGACCGGGAGGCGTCCCGGCGAGGCACCGTCACCGCCCGGGTCCGGGCGTACGTCGCACTGACCAAACCGCGGATCGTGGAACTGCTGCTGATCTCCACGGTGCCGACGATGATGCTGGCCGCCGACGGGATCCCGTCGTTGTGGCTGGTGCTGGTCGTGCTGGTCGGCGGTTCGTTGGCGGCCGGTGCGGCGAACGCGTTGAACTGCTACATCGACCGGGACATCGACCAGGTGATGAAGCGGACCAAGCGGCGTCCGCTGCCGACCCACAGCGTCGCGCCCCGCAACGCGCTGGTCTTCGGCCTGGTGCTCGCCGTGGTGTCGGTGAGCCTGATGGCGGTCTTCACCAACTGGCTCGCCACCGGGCTGACCCTGGGGGCGATCCTCTACTACGACCTGGTCTACACGCTCTGGCTGAAGCGGACCACCTGGCAGAACACCTTCTGGGGCGGGGTCTGCGGGTCGGCGCCGGTGCTGATCGGCTGGGCGGCGGTGACCGGTTCCCTGTCGCCGCGGGCGTGGGGGCTGTTCCTGGTGGTCTTCTTCTGGCAGCTGCCGCACTTCTACGCGCTGGCGATCAAGTTCAAGGACGACTACGCCCGGGCCGGTATCCCGATGCTGCCGGTGGTGCGGTCGGTGCGTCGGGTCAACCTGGAGATCGTGCTCTACACCTGGTTGACCGTGGCGGCCTCGGTGGCGGTCTGGCCGCTGGGCATGGGGCCGATCTACGGCGTGGTCGCTCTGGTGGCCGGCGGGGTGTTCATCGTCGAGGCGCACCGGCTGCAGCAGCGGGCCGGGCGGGGCGAGCCGCTGAAGCCGATGCGGTTGTTCCACTGGTCGATCACCTACCTGACGGTCGTCTTTGCCGCGGTCGCGGTGGACGCGCTGCTCTGAGCCTCGAACGTCCGGTTTTCTGCCCGTTCGTCCCGTTCGGCGCGATTGAAACGTGAATCAGCTAATTGTTTTGCCGGGCTATAGCCCGAAAAATCGCCCGAACACACCCCGTTGATGCTTGAAACCTCGCCGTAATTGGCATCACAAAATATCGGTAGGTGCCAGGCATGGCGTGCCAGGTCTGCTTAGGCTGCGCGTTATGGCAGATGGTTCCGATACGACGCCGACGGGGGATCAGACCGTCGCAGGCCAGACCCACAACGGTCTGGTGGCCGGCATCAAGGCGTTCGCCGCCGGCCACGGCGGTGCGAAGGCGGTCATCGAATACGTCGGCAAGCGGGGAGCCCGCATCGTCCTGGTGGGGGAGGACGGCGTGTGGGCGGACCAGTTCGCGGACGGCACCGACGTCGCGCGGCAGGCCTGCGCCACAGCGGGGGTGGCCGTGGAAAACGAATGGGAGCGGGAACTGATGGATCAGATGCGGCCGAGTAACGATCTCTGGCGGTCGATGGCTCGTCGCACCCTGGCTCGTTGATAAATTTGTCCGACAACCGTGCGACCCGGGGTCTTCCCCGGGTCGCTCTCATTACCTGTACCGAACTACCCGAACTCGACCCGGACGACCGGCTGTTGGCGGCGGCGCTCGCCCAGCGTGGCGTGGTCGTCGAGCCGAGGATCTGGGACGACCCGACGGTCGACTGGGCCGGCTATCCGCTCGCGGTGCTCCGTTCGCCCTGGGACTACCCGACCCGACGCGCCGAGTTCGTCGCCTGGGCCGCCACCGTGCCCGGTCTGGCCAATCCGGCCGACCTGGTCCGGTGGAACACCGACAAGCGCTACCTGCGCGACCTCGCCGCCGCCGGGATCCCGACCGTACCGACGGAGTGGCTCGCCCCGGACCGCGAGTGGCACCCGCCCGAGACCGGCGAATACGTGATCAAGCCGGCCGTCGGTGCGGGCAGCCTCGACGCCGGCCGGTACGACCTGGCTGATCCCGAACACCGCCGGCTCGCGGTCGCCCACGTCGAACGGCTACGCGCGGCGGGCCGGCACACCATGGTGCAGCCGTACCTGAGGGCGGTGGAGACCGCCGGCGAGACCGCGCTGCTCTTCTTCGCCGGCCCCGCCGGCCTCGCCTTCAGCCACGGGATCCGCAAGGGGCCGATGCTGGACGGGCCGGACCACGGCGTCGAAGGGCTGTCCCGGCCGGAGCAGATCTCGCCACGCGTTCCGGCCGGCGCCGAACTGGCGGTGGCGGAGCAGGTTCTGGCCGTGCTGCCCGGCGGTCCGGGGCGGCCGCTCTACGCCCGGGTGGACCTCATTCCGGGCCCGGACGGGGCGCCGATCGTCATCGAGGTGGAGTTGACCGAGCCGTCGCTCTTCCTGGCGCACGGTCCGGGTGCCGCCGGGCGACTGGCCGACGCCATCCTCGCCCGCCTCGGCTGAGCCGTCGGAAGGGCCCTTCCGCACCACGGGCTGCCGCCCGGTGGCACGTTGGGCCCTTCCTCACACCGTCTCGAGGGAGCGGGTGGGCGCGGCGGGCGAGACCGGCACCGGCAGCGGCTGGTGTTCCCGGGTCGACCAGAGCACCGCCAGGGCGGCGAGCCAGACCAGGCAGGAGCCGAGCATGTGGGCACCGACCAGGATCACCGGCAGGCCGGTGAAGTACTGGACGAAGCCGATCACCCCCTGACCCAGTTCGGCGAGGAGCAGCAGCCCGGCGGCCCGGACCGCGCCGGCCGGCGCGGCGACCGCCCGCAGGGCGAACCAGAGCGCGATCGAGAGACCGAGCAGCAGGAAGACCGAGTCGGCGTGCACCTGGGAGATCGATTCGGGGTCGAGACCGTTGCGGGCCGCCCCGGAGTCGCCGGAGTGCGGGCCGCTGCCGGTCACCCAGGTGCCGACCAGCAGTACCACCCCGGTGACGAGCACGGTGAGCCAGGCGAGGGTACGCAGCGGTCCGGGCACGGTGGGCCGGGTCGGACCGTCCGGTTCGCGGGCGGCGCGCCAGAAGGCGTACGCGAAGGCGATCACCGCCATCGAGGAGAGGAAGTGCAGCCCGACGACCCACGGGTTGAGGTCGGTGAGCACGGTGATGCCGCCGATGATCGCCTGTGCCGGGATGCCGAAGGCGGCCGCGATCGCGAGCCAGACCAGGCCACGGCGGCGGGGCCGCTGCCGCCAGGCGGCGACCACCGCGGCGATCACGATGGCGGCGAGCACGAAGGTGAGCAGCCGGTTGCCGAATTCGATCACCCCGTGCAGGCCCATTTCCGGGGTGGTCGTGTACGACTCGTCGGTGCACCGTGGCCAGGTGGGGCAGCCGAGCCCGGATTTGGTCAGCCGGACGGCGCCGCCGGTGCCGACGATGAGGACGTTGCCCACCACGGAGGCGAGGGCCAGTCGCGTTAGGGTGGGTTTGCCGGGAAATTCGCCAAATCGGCTCACGACGGACATCGTACGTGCAAATGTGATCATGGCGGACGCCGCGTCTGCTCTCCGGTGGTCCGGATCACCGGAGTCGTGGTTTGCGGATCTTGGCGGAAATACGTAACGTTGGCGTAGTGAAAAACCTGGCGGCGTACTCCGAGCGGAGGCGGGTGACCGAGTCGGTCACCGGCCACCTCGGCGCTGCCGTCGGGACCACCGCCGGCCAGGACGGGCGGACCACCCGGGACCGGGTCACCCAGCTCCTGCTCGAGCACGGCGCGGCCACCGCCGCCCAGCTCGGCGCGGAACTCGGGCTCAGCCCGGCGGCGATCCGCCGGCACCTCGACGCGATGCTCGCCGACGGCGACGTGCTCGCCCGCGAGCAGGTCGTGCAGGGCCAGCGTGGCCGGGGCCGACCCGCCAAGGTCTTCCGGCTCACCGAGTCCGGACGGCGGCGCTGCGGCACCCACACCTACGACGGGATGGCCACCGCCGCGCTGCGCTGGATCGCCCGGCACTTCGGCGACGACGCGGTCGGCGCGTTCGCCGCCGACCAGGTCGCCGCCCTGGAGGCCCGCTGCCGGGCCGCCATGGAGGGCGCCGGCGACGATCCGCTGGCCAGGGCCGAGGCACTTGCCGGGGCGCTGACCGCGGAGGGTTACGCTGCCAACGCGTCCACGATCGCCTCCGGCGGGCAGCTGTGCCAGCACCACTGCCCGGTGGCCCACGTGGCCGCGGAGTTCCCCCAGCTGTGCGAGGCCGAGACGGCGGTCATCTCCCGCCTGGTCGGCACCCACGTGCAGCGCCTCGCCACCATCGCCCACGGTGACGGGGTGTGCACCACGCACATCCCAGCCCAGCCGAAACCTTCCGTCACCAGTGTGAGGACTGATACATGACCGAGCAGATCGTCCAGCCCATGACGCAGGAGGAGCAGCTCGCCGCCCTGGGCCGCTACGAATACGGTTGGGCCGACCCGGACGCGGCCGGCTCGGTCGCGCAGCGTGGCCTCAACGAGGCGGTGGTGCGGGACATCTCCGCCAAGAAGAACGAGCCCGCCTGGATGCTCGACCTGCGGCTCAAGGGGCTGCGCCTCTTCGACCGCAAGCCGATGCCGGCCTGGGGTGCCGACCTCAGCGGGATCAACTTCGACAACATCAAGTATTTCGTCCGCTCGACCGAGAAGCAGGCCGCGAGCTGGGACGACCTCCCCGAGGACATCAAGAACACCTACGACAGGCTGGGCATCCCGGAGGCGGAGAAGCAGCGGCTGGTCGCCGGTGTCGCCGCCCAGTACGAGTCCGAGGTGGTCTACCACAAGATCCGCGAGGACCTCGAGGAGCAGGGCGTCCTCTTCCTGGACACCGACACCGCGCTCAAGGAGCACGAGGACCTCTTCAAGGAGTACTTCGGCACGGTGATCCCGGTCGGCGACAACAAGTTCGCCGCGCTGAACACCTCCGTCTGGTCCGGTGGCTCGTTCATCTACGTGCCGAAGGGCGTGCACGTGGAGATCCCGCTGCAGGCCTACTTCCGGATCAACACCGAGAACATGGGCCAGTTCGAGCGGACGCTGATCATCGTCGACGAGGGCGCGTACGTGCACTACGTCGAGGGCTGCACCGCGCCGATCTACTCCTCCGACTCGCTGCACAGCGCGGTCGTGGAGATCATCGTCAAGAAGAACGCGCGCTGCCGCTACACGACCATCCAGAACTGGTCGAACAACGTCTACAACCTGGTCACCAAGCGGGCGGTCTGCCACGAGGGCGCGACCATGGAGTGGATCGACGGCAACATCGGCTCCAAGGTGACCATGAAGTACCCGGCCGTCTACATGATGGGCGAGCACGCCAAGGGCGAGGTGCTCTCGGTCGCGATGGCCGGCGAGGGCCAGCACCAGGACGCCGGCGCCAAGATGGTCCACCTGGCCCCGCACACCTCGAGCACGATCGTCAGCAAGTCGATCGCCCGGGGCGGCGGCCGGACCTCGTACCGGGGCCTGATCCAGGTGATGGAGGGCTCGCACCACAGCCGGAGCACGGTCAAGTGCGACGCGCTGCTGGTCGACACCATCTCCCGCTCCGACACCTACCCGTACGTCGACATCCGCGAGGACGACGTGGCGATGGGACACGAGGCGACCGTCTCCAAGGTCAGCGAGGACCAGCTCTTCTACCTGATGAGCCGGGGCCTGAGCGAGGACGAGGCGATGGCGATGATCGTGCGTGGCTTCATCGAGCCGATCGCCAAGGAACTCCCGATGGAGTACGCGCTGGAGCTCAACCGGCTGATCGAGCTGCAGATGGAGGGCGCGGTCGGCTGACGCCGCCCGCCCGACGACCCCGCCCCGGTCCCTCGCGAGACAGACCAAGGAAGAGATGACTACCGAAGCATTCGCGCCCGCCACGCCGGCCGCGCCGGTGACCACCAAGGCGCAGACGCTCCGCTCGTACGACGTCGGTGACTATCCGGCGTTGACCGGGCGGGAGGAGGAGTGGCGGTTCACCCCGCTCAAGCGGCTGCGTGGCCTGGCCACCGCCGGCTCGGCGGACGTACCCGAGGGCGGCCCGCGCGGGCTGGTCGTCGAACACGGCGACCTGCCCGCCGGGCTCTCCGTCCGGGTCACCCCGGCCGCCGAGGCCGAGCGGGTGCTGACCCCGTTCGACCGGATCAGCGCGCTGGCCCACGGTGCCGCCGACCGGGTGAACCTGGTCGAGGTGGCCCCGGAGGCGGTGCTGGCCGAACCGGTCGTGGTACGCCTGATCGGCAACTTCCCGGAGGAACTCTCCTTCGCCCGTACCCAGCTGCGGGTGGGTCGGTTCGCCGAGGCGTCGCTGGTCCTCTGGCAGGAGGGTTCGCCGACGCTCGCCGACAACCTCGAGGTGGACGTTGCCGAGGGTGCGAAGCTCACCCTGGTCACCGTCGCCGACTGGGCCGCCGACGCGGTCCAGGCCCAGCACCTGCGGGTACGGCTGGGCCGGGACGCCAAGGTCAGCCACCTGCAGGTGACCCTCGGCGGGGACCTGGTCCGGCAGTACACCAGCGTGGAGTACACCGGCCGGGGTGGTGAGGCCGAGCTGTACGGCCTCTACTTCGCCGACGCCGGCCAGCACCTGGAGCACCGGCAGCTGGTCGACCACAGCGTGCCGGACTGCCGCAGCTACGTCGGCTACCGGGGTGCGCTGCAGGGCGCCAGCGCGCACACCGTCTGGGTCGGCGACGTGCTGATCCGGGCCGAGGCGACCGGCACCGACACGTACGAGATCAACCGGAACCTGGTGCTGAC
Source organism: Plantactinospora sp. B24E8 (assembly GCF_039871735.1). NCBI lineage: Bacteria > Bacillati > Actinomycetota > Actinomycetes > Micromonosporales > Micromonosporaceae > Plantactinospora > Plantactinospora sp. B24E8. Next base: position 178,672 of record NZ_JBDPMH010000012.1, on the reverse strand, counting down.
CGACGGCGCCCGCGCCGACTCGGTGCCGAACCTGGAGATCGAGACCGGCGAGGTGGCCGGGGCCGGGCATGCCAGCGCCACCGGCCGCTTCGACGACGAGCAGCTCTTCTACCTGATGGCCCGGGGCATCCCCGAGGACGAGGCGCGCAAGCTGGTGGTCCGGGGCTTCTTCGCCGAACTGCTGAACCGGATCCCGGTCGAGGAGCTGCGGGACCGGCTCGGTGACCAGATCGAGGCGCGGCTCCTCAAGGCGGGCTCCTGATGATCAGGATCTGCTCCACCGAGGACATCCCGAAGGGAACCGTGATCTCCGCCGAGGTCGAGGGGACCGAGGTCGCGGTGGTGCACGCCGAGGACGGCAACTTCTACGCCGTCCGCGACGAGTGCTCGCACGCCGCGGTCGCGCTCTCCGAGGGCGAGGTCGACGGCTGCACCCTGGAGTGCTGGCTGCACGGCTCCCGCTTCGACCTGCGGACCGGGGAACCCAGCGGCCTGCCCGCGACCCAACCCGTACCCGTCTACCCCGTCGAGATCCGCGACGGCGACATCTACCTGAGTCTCACGCCGAGTAATGGAGTTACCGCACCATGAGCGTTCTGGAGATCCGTGACCTGCAGGTGTCGGTCAAGCTGCCCGAGGGCGAGCTCAAGCCGATCCTGGCCGGGGTCGACCTCACCGTGCGGGCGGGGGAGACCCACGCGATCATGGGACCGAACGGGTCGGGCAAGTCGACCCTGGCGTACTCGATCGCCGGCCACCCGAAGTACGAGATCACCGGTGGCTCGGTGACCCTGGACGGCGTCGACGTGCTCTCCATGGCCGTCGACGAGCGGGCCCGCGCCGGCCTCTTCCTCGCCATGCAGTACCCGGTCGAGGTCCCCGGTGTCTCGGTGGCGAACTTCCTGCGTACCGCCAAGACCGCGGTCGACGGCGAGGCGCCGAAGCTGCGCACCTGGGCCGGCGAACTGCGCGGCGCGATGGAGCGGCTGCAGATGGACCCGGCGTTCGCCCAGCGCAACGTCAACGAGGGCTTCTCCGGCGGTGAGAAGAAGCGGCACGAGATCGTCCAGCTCGAGCTGCTCAAGCCGAAGGTGGCCATCCTCGACGAGACCGACTCCGGCCTCGACATCGACGCCCTGCGGGTGGTCAGCGAGGGAGTCAACCGGGTCCGCGAGACCGGGCAGACCGGCCTGCTGCTGATCACCCACTACACCCGGATCCTGCGCTACATCAAGCCGGACTTCGTGCACGTCTTCGTGGCCGGGCGGATCGTCGAGCAGGGCGGCCCCGAGCTCGCCGAGAAGCTCGAGGCCGAGGGCTACGAGCGGTACGTCGCCGGCGCCGGTTCGGCCCGGGCCTGAGCACGGAACCGTTGAGCAGAAGGGCGTCGTCGAGATGACCACGATCGCGATCCCACCCGGGATGCCCCAGTACGACGACGTGCCCCGGTACGACGTCGAGGCGGTACGCGCGGACTTCCCGATCCTGGGACGTGCGGTCAACGGCCACCCGATGGTCTACCTCGACAGCGCGAACACCTCGCAGAAGCCGCGCCAGGTGCTCGACGTGCTGCGGGAGCACTACGAGCGGCACAACGGCAACGTGTCCCGGTCGGTGCACACCGTGGGCACCGAGGCGACCGAGGCGTACGAGGGGGCCCGGGCGAAGGTCGCGGCGTTCATCAACGCGTCGAGCCCGGACGAGGTGGTCTTCACCAAGAACTCCACCGAGGCGATCAACCTGGTCGCGTACGCCTTCTCGAACGCCTCGCTGGGCCTCGGCGGCGACCCACGGTTCCGGCTCGGCCCCGGCGACGAGATCGTGATCTCCGAGATGGAGCACCACTCGAACCTCGTCCCGTGGCAGCTGCTCTGCGAGCGGACCGGCGCCACGCTGCGCTGGTTCAGCCTCACCGAGCAGGGCCGGCTCGACGAGTCGAACCTGGCGGAGCTGGTCAACGAGCGGACCAAACTGGTCTCGTTCGTGCACATGTCGAACATCCTCGGCACGGTCAACGCCACCGCGCGGATCACCGAACGGGTCCGCCAGGTTGGTGCGCTGCTGATGCTCGACTGCTCGCAGTCGGTGCCGCACATGCCGATCGACGTGGTCGACCTGGACGTCGACTTCATCGCCTTCACCGGGCACAAGATGTGCGGACCGACCGGGATCGGGGTGCTGTGGGGGCGGGCCGAGCTGCTCGCCGCGATGCCGCCGGTCTTCGGCGGCGGGTCGATGATCGAGACGGTGGCGATGGGCGGTTCGACGTACGCCCCGCCGCCGGCCCGGTTCGAGGCCGGCACCCCGCCGATCGCCGAGGCGGTCGCGCTGGGCGCCGCGGTGGACTACCTCTCCGCGGTCGGCATGCCCGCCATCCAGTGGCACGAGAAGGAACTGACCGCGTACGCGCTGGACGCCCTGGAGACCGTGCCCGGGCTGCGGATCTTCGGTCCCCGGGTGCCGGTCGGCCGGGGCGGCACGATCTCGTTCGCGCTGGACGGGGTCCATCCGCACGACGTCGGGCAGATCCTCGACGCGCAGGGTGTCGAGGTGCGGGTCGGCCATCACTGTGCGCGACCGGTCTGTGTCCGCTTCGGCGTACCGGCGACCACCCGCGCGTCGTTCTACCTGTACACCACGACCGGCGAGATCGACGCTCTGGTGCGCGGGCTGGAACAGGTACGGAAGGTGTTCGGGTGATGCAGGTAGACCAGCTGTACCAGGAGATCATCCTGGACCACTACAAGCACCCGCACGGGCGGGGACTGCGGGAGCCGTACGCCGCCGAGGCGCACCACGTCAACCCGACGTGTGGTGACGAGGTGACGATCCGGGTCGCGCTCGACGGTGACGTGCTGCGCGACGTGTCGTACGACGGCATGGGCTGCTCGATCAGCCAGGCCTCGGCGAGTGTCCTGCACGAGCTGCTGACCGGCCGGGACACCGACCAGATCTCGGCGGTGCACGCCGCGTTCGTCGAGTTGATGTCGGGCCGGGGCCAGGTGGACCCGGACGAGGAGGTGCTGGGGGACGCGGTCGCGTTCGCCGGTGTCGCCCGTTACCCGGCCCGGGTGAAGTGTGCGCTGCTGCCCTGGATGGCGTTCAAGGACGCCGCGGCCCGGGCCGGGGTGGTCGTCGAGGCCAGCGGTGCCGATGGTTACGAACGGAGCGAGGTGAAGACGGCGTGACTGATCAGCAGGAGATGGCGATGGAGTCGACCGGGCCGGCGGGCAGGGCGACGGCGATCGCCGACATCGAAGAGGCGATGAAGGACGTCGTCGACCCCGAGCTGGGGATCAACGTGGTCGACCTGGGGCTGGTCTACGGCATTCACGTGGACGACGAGAACGTCGCGACCCTGGACATGACGCTCACCTCGGCGGCCTGTCCGCTGACCGACGTGATCGAGGACCAGGCGCGGACGGCGCTGACCACCGGCCCCGGTGGCGGCCTCGTCTCCGACATCCGGATCAACTGGGTGTGGCTGCCGCCGTGGGGCCCGGACAAGATCACCGACGAGGGTCGGGACCAGCTCCGCGCCCTCGGCTTCAACGTCTGAGGTCTGTACGTGAGGGCTCCTCCGGTCGTTTCGCGTACCGGGGGAGCCCTTTCGTACGTTCGTCACCTGCCGGACGGGAACGACACCACCTGCTGGTAGGTGGGCCGGTTCTGCCAGGCGATCAGCCGGTGCCGGATCCCGCCGAGCGGGGACTGCACGATGGCGTCGGCACACCACTGGTCGCCGGCCGCGCAGTGCTCGTCACCCGGATACACCTCGGCGGCCGGTCGGGCGGCCGCGTCACGCAGCGTCGCCAGCAGGATCTGCCGGCACGCCGCCAGGTCGCCGTCCCCGCAGTACGTCCGCCCGAGTCCGCCGGCGACCGGTTCGCCGAGCACCGCCCGCAGGTCGGCGTCGACGTACCCCCACCAGCCGTACTGGAACGACGAGCCCTTGTGGGTCTGGGCCGACGCGGCCGAACCCGGCAGGTCGGAGTCGTCGCCCCGCTGGTGGCCGGAGGGTGACTCGTTGACCTGGAGGGTGTTGACCAACGCCTGGTACAGCTCGGGGCCGAGCGGCCCGGCGAACTGGCCGCGGACCAGCAGCGGCCACCAGGCGTCGAAGATCCGGATCGCCTCCGCGTGCTGGTACCGCCGCGATCCGCGCGCGGTCTCCACCCGCAACCCGCCCGCCGCCCGCCAGGCCCGCAGCGTGCCGACCACGTCGGCGAGCCGGGCGTCGGTGACCGGTTGGCTCTCCAGCACCCGGAGCAGTTCGTCCAGCACCTCGACCGCGCGCAGGTCGGTCAGCCCGGCCTGCTGCACGAGGGCGGTGAGCGAGGCCCGGTCGAATCTCCGGCCGTCGGCCAGCGCCGCCCGGATCGGCCGGTCCAGCAGGTCACTCCGGTGTACGGCGCCGAAGCTGAAGTTGCCGTCGGCGGCACCGAAGTCGGCGGCCTGCTTGTTGTTCCAGCTGACGTAGTAGTCCTGGTCGACCGAGTTCGGGTGCGCCTCGGCCGGCAGGTAGTCGGCGGTGTTCGTCGCCGGGTCGAAACCCTGCCACTCGTACGCCGGCTCGGCCCGGATCGGCAGGTTCGGGTTCGACCCCGGGGCGCGTACCGGGTTCAGCCCGGAGTTGAGGTACGCCGCCTGGGTGGAGTTGACGTAGAACCAGTTGAAGGCGTACCCGATTTCGGCGGCGGCGGCCTGGAACGCCGCGGCGTCGCCCATCACCGCCGGGTCGTTGAACATCTGGAAGCCGATCGCCGAGTCGGCCTCGTGCCGGTACGTCGACCGGAGCCGGGTGAACGCGTACGGCTGACCGTCCACCGTGCCGCGCCAGGCCACCAGGCCGAGTTCGGTACGGCGGGCGACCAGCCGGTACGACCCGGCGGCGGTGCTGTCCGCCAGCGTCGGCTGCCACGAGTTGACGTGCGACAGTTCCTCCATCGACCGGCACGCGCCCCGGTAGCGGTACCGGTTGCTGGCCAGGGTCGGGGTGCTGCCGTCCACCGTGCACAGCGGCAGCGCGTACGTGTCGGTGATGTCCTGGGTCGCCGAGGTGGCGCTCCAGGCGTAGTCCTGGCCCCGGCCGAGCAGCACGTAGAGGTTGATGCCGGCGAACGCGGCACCCCGGGCGCTGATCCCCGGCCCCTGCAACTCCTGCACCATCAACAGCTGCGGTGCGAAGTAGCCGGTCTGCGGCCCGAAGACGGCGACCGGGTGACCGGTGGCGGAGTGCGCCGCGGAGATGACGGCGGCGTTCGACATGCCACGCTGCGCCGGTCCGATGGTCAGTCCGGAGAGCGCGGCGGCGAGCTGGGCACCCCGGGTCGGGGTGTTGTCGCCGGCGGAGCCGGTCGGGTCGGTGGTCACCGGTTCGGGCCGTACCGAGCCGGGGTCCGGGAGCACCACGCTCGGCGCGTCCGGGTCGGCGGCACCGTACGGGAAACTCTGCCCGTCGTGCAGGGTGAGTACGGTCTCCGGGTTGTTCTGGGAGCGGAACGCCGTCCAGACCCGGTCCCCCTCGACCGGCCCGTACCGGGCCCGGGCGGCGAGCCGGACCAGGGCGGACTGCATCTCGGTGCCGCCACCGCCGCCGAACAACCCGCCGACGACGCCGGCGATGGCGATCAGGTCGGTCATCTGGAACGGTTCGGGGCCGCCCGCGTTGGTGATCGCGTCGAGGTGGCCGGTGAGCACGTACTCGCCGGGGCAGTTCCGTCGACTCATGCAGTGTCGGATGTACGCGTTGATCCCGTCGATGTAGTCGCGGACGTCCGCGTACAGCTGCTCACCCCGGGGGCCCCGGGTCCGCAGCGCGTCGACCTGGGCGGCCAGGTCCGCCTCCCGGTACGGGGAGTTCCGCCAGACGCTCTGTTCGAGCGCCCGGTTGCCGGGTGCCCCACCGGCGAACGAGGTGAGGGTGCCCCGGCCGACGTGCCGGAGCAGGTCCATGGTGAAGAGGCGGTCCTCGGCGCCGACGTAGCCGGCGCCGAACATGGTGCCGCCCCGGGTGCTTCCGGTGACGTGCGGCACTCCGGTGGCCCGGTCGCGGACCACGGTGACGTCGGCGCGGGGCGCGTAGCTGCGTTCGACCTGGCCGGCGGGGACGCCGAAGGCGGCGCTGGTGAAGAACGTGTCGATCTGGTCCTCGCGCAGTCCGGCGTAGCCGTAGACCAGGTCGGCGTACCGGCCGAGCTGGTCTGCGGAGTGCGGGGGGAGCAGACCGAGGGTCTGGTTGGCCAGGATGTCGACGAGGGTGGCGTTGCCGTTCTGTCCGGGCGGCAGGATGTCGGCGCACGATCCGAGGCAGTGGTCGACAACGGCCGGGCCGACGGTGGATCCGGCGGCCGGGGCGGCGGGTGCCGGCGCGGCCGGGGCGGCGGGTGCCGGCGCGGCCGGGGCGGCGGTGGGCGTGGTCAGGGCGACGGCGGCGGTGGTCAGGACGGCGGTCGCGACGGCGGTGAACCGGCGGGGCGGGGCGGGTCGGGACATTCGGTGCTCCTCGCGGCGGCGGTGGCACGTGAAGAACGAACCTTCTCCACCGGAACCACGCGGCGCATACGCTCCGACTTCCCCCTGCGACCACGACGGACCGCAGGGGAGACGGAAGAAGGGTTCGATGTTCGACTACCGGATGGTAACCATTCGGGCCGGTCGATGCAGTGTTCGTCGCGGCGGGCGCCGGCGTCTCGGCGGTACGGAGAAATTCGGTCGACCCGACCGGACCGGCCGGGACACACTGACCGCCATGATCGTGCCGAAGTCGCGGACCAGCCGGATCGTCGTCGTGCCGACGCGGCGACAGCGCCGGTCCACCGCGTCGGCGGCGGTCGTTGCGCTCCCGACGCCATGAACGACGCGTTCGTCGCGGGCCTGCTCGCCGGTTACGGGGTGGCCGTACCGGTCGGCGCCATCGCGATCCTGGTCATCGGACTGACCGCCCGTACGTCGATCCGGGTCGGCGCGGCCGCCGCGCTCGGGGTCGCCACCGCCGACGGGCTCTACGCGGCCGTCGCGGTACTCGGCGGGGCCGCGTTGGCCGGGGTGATCGAGCCGATCGCTGTACCGCTGCGTTGGATCGCCGTCGCGGTCCTGCTGCTGCTCGCGGTCACCGGTGCGGTCGGTGCGATCCGGCACCGGCGGGATCCGGGGCGTGCCGCCCGTACCGAACTGGGGCTCGGTACGCCACTGCGGGCGTACCTCGGACTGCTGGCGTTGACCCTGCTGAACCCGATGACCATCCTCTACTTCGCCGCACTGGTGCTCGGCCGTCGGGCCGGAGCGGACTGGACGGCGGCGCAGGAGGGGCTGTTCGCGCTGGCCGCCTTCGTCGCCTCGGCGAGTTGGCAGTTGCTGGTCGCGACCGGCGGTTCCCTGGTCGGTCGGCTCCTGGCCGGACCGCGTGGGCGGCTCGGCACCGCCCTGGCCTCCAGCGTGCTGATCACCGCCCTGGCGGTCGGCCTGCTGCTGGGGTGGTGAACCGGGCGGCGGCTGCTCGGCTGGAGTGGCCGGCGGGCTGCCGGGACCGGGTCGTCTGTCAGGTCGGCGGGCGCGAGGCGTACCGTCACGGGGTGAGCAGTCGTCCCGCCGCCGGCGGTGGTCGGTGGGTGGAGGTGCCGCCAGCCCGGATCGCCCGGTGGATCGACAACTTCACGGCCCGGCACGGCACGCCGCAGGTGGAACCCGTCGAGCCCGGTCTGCGACTCAGCACCCCGGACGGCACCGTCGCGGTGCTGCACGCCCCGCCGGGAATGCCCGCCGCCGCCGAGTTGTCCGGATTCCTGGCGGCGGTCCGGACATCACGCCGGATCGGCCTGCTGCTGGCCCGCAAGAGCGCGGTGGCGGTCGGGATCGCCGACGGCGAGCGGCTGGTGAGCTCCAAGGTGGACAGCCGGTACGTGCAGAGTCGCACCGCCGCCGGGGGCTGGTCCCAGCAGCGGTTCGCCCGACGTCGGGAGAACCAGGCGAAGGCCGCCGCCGGGGACGCCGCCGAACTGGCGGTACGCCTGCTGCTGCCCGAGGCCGGTACGCTCGCCGCGCTGGTGACCGGCGGCGACCGGCGCACCGTGGAGGCGATCCTGGCCGACCGGCGACTCGCTCCGCTGACCCCGTTGCGCGCCGAGCGGCTCCTCGACGTACCGGAACCCCGGCACGCGGTCCTGGTCGAGGCGGTCGACGCCGCCCGGGCGGTGCAGATCCTGGTCCGCGACCCCGACTGAACGGGGCCGGGCCGGTGGTCGGTACCGCGGCCGCGCCTGGCGGCACTCGACCGGTCCACCGCCCGGGCCCGACGACGCGGTCATCGGGAGAGCCGTCGGAGATGGTCCAGGACCGTGGTCGTCGGATGCCGGTGGTGCCCGGCGACCGTGGCCACGACCGCCGGAACCGCCCGGCGTAGTCCGGCGTTGTCCGGCCGGACCGGACGTTCCGGGGTCACGGCGAGGACCCGGGGCACGACGCCGGCCTCCGCACCGGCGACCATCTTGTGGTGCCCGTCGAGCAGATAGCCGACCAGGCTCTCCGGCGTCGTAAACAGCGCTACCACCGCCGGCCGTACTCCGGCCGCGATCCGTTCCCGGTACGCGGCGACCACCGTCCGCTGCCGGTGTGGCCGGGGGTCGGTGCCGACCAGCGCCAGCTCCTCGGCGTACGTGCCGTCCCGGTCCGTGGACCACAGCTGGCCGCCGGGCCGTCCGTCCCGTCCACCACGACATTGTCGGTGGCCCTGACGGTGCAGGGAGGAGCGGGTCCGGCTGCCGCGGCGGGCGACGCTGACCGCCGGACGTGTCAACCGGCGGCGCCGAAGGTGTCGCAGGACTTCGGGTCGCCGCTGTCGTGGCCCTGCCGGAACCACTGCTGGCGTTGCGTCGACGTGCCGTGGGTGAACTGCGACTCGTCGATCCGGCCGCCGGACCGCTGCTGGATCGCGTCGTCACCGATCGCCGCCGCGGTGTCCAGTCCCTCCTGGACGTCCCGCTGGGTGAGGCTGTCGAAGATCTTCACACCCCGCTCGTCGGCGGTGCCGGTGGCGTTGCGGGCCCAGGCGCCCGCGTAGCAGTCGGCCTGCAGCTCCATCAACACCGAGAGATCGTTCGCCCGGCTCGGGGTCCGTTCCTGCTCGCGCCGGACCTGGGCCTCGGTGCCGAGCAGGTCCTGCACGTGGTGGCCGTACTCGTGGGCCAGCACGTACGGCTGGGCGAACTCACCCGGCGCGCCGAGCTGTTCGGCCAGCACCCGGTAGAAGGAGAGGTCGAGGTAGACCTTGTCGTCGAGCGGGCAGTAGAACGGGCCGACGCCCGAGTCCGCCTGACCGCAGCCGCTGTTCACCACCTGCGCGAAGAAGACGGTGTCCGACTCCTGGTACGGCCGGCCGAAGTGTTCCGGCATCGCCCGTTCCCAGTACGCCTGGATGGAGTTGACGTACAGCGCGTTGCGGCAGTCGAGCTGCCGCAGCGCGTCCTGGGCGTCACATCGCTGCTCGATCGCGGTGTTGTCGCCACCGGACCCGCCGCCGTCGCCGGTCAGCGCGTTGAGTCCGAAACCGCCGCCGACCAGTACGGCGACGACGGTGACGATGAGGCCGATCAGGCCGCCTCCGCCCGAGATCGGGATCGGCAGCCCGCCCAGCCCGCCGCCGGAGCCGCGCCGGTCCTCGACCTGACTGGTGTCGATGTCGGCGTTGTCGTTGAGTTCCATCACACCCCCGATCCGTGGGTGTGACCGGTGATACCCAGCGATCTTGATCGGTAATCCGGACCCGACCGCCCGGCGTCGCCCGGTACACTCGGTCCCGTGCTGCTCTGCGAAGGCTGAACGCCCCGCGCCGACGGAACGTACGGGTCCGCCGGCTGGTTTGTGTGCCCTGAGTCAGCCTTCGACCCCGAGAGCGAGTTCGTCGAGATGATCACTGCAAGCGGTCTGGAACTCCGTGCCGGCGCCCGGATCCTGCTCTCCGACACCACCCTGCGGGTCCAGCCCGGCGACCGGATCGGCCTGGTCGGCCGCAACGGTGCCGGCAAGACCACGACGCTCAAGGTGCTGGCCGGCGAGGGCCAGCCGTACGCCGGGCAGATCGACCGGCGCAGCGCCATCGGCTATCTGCCGCAGGACCCGCGCACCGGTGACCTGGAGGTGACCGGCCGCGACCGGGTGCTCTCGGCGCGCGGTCTGGACGTGCTGATGGCCCAGATGAAGGAGCTCGAGGAGCGGCTCGCCGCGGACGCCGACGAGAAGCTGGTTCGCCGCTACGGTGCGCTGGAGGACCAGTTCGCCGCCCTGGGCGGGTACGCGGCCGAGGCCGAGGCCGCCCGGATCTGCGCCAACCTCGGCCTGCCGGACCGCGCGCTGGCGCAGACCATCGGCACCCTCTCCGGCGGTCAGCGCCGGCGCATCGAGCTGGCCCGGATCCTGTTCCGGGACGCCGGCGAGAACGGCGGTGGCATCCTGCTGCTCGACGAACCGACCAACCACCTCGACGCCGACTCGATCACCTGGCTGCGGGGCTTCCTCGCCAACCACAAGGGCGGCCTGATCGTGATCTCCCACGACGGTGCGCTGCTGGAGTCGGTGGTCAACAAGGTCTGGTTCCTCGACGCCACCCGGTCCGTGGTCGACGTGTACAACCTGGGCTGGAAGGCCTACCTGGAGGCGCGCGAGACCGACGAGCGCCGCCGTCGCCGGGAACGGGCCAACGCGGAGAAGAAGGCCGGCGCCCTGATGGCGCAGGCCGACAAGATGCGGGCCAAGGCCACCAAGACCGTCGCCGCGCAGAACATGGCCCGCCGGGCGGAGAAGCTGATCTCCGGCCTGGAGGAGGTACGGGTCGCCGACCGGGTGGCCAAGGTGCGCTTCCCCAGCCCCGCGCCCTGCGGCAAGACCCCGCTGACCGCGACCGGCCTGTCCAAGTCCTACGGCTCGCTGGAGATTTTCACCGACGTCAACGTGGCGGTGGACCGCGGTTCGCGGGTGGCCATCCTGGGGCTCAACGGTGCCGGCAAGACGACGCTGCTGCGGATGCTCGGTGGCCTGCTCGCCCCGGACACCGGCGAGGTGCACGCCGGGCACGGGCTGCGGTTGGGCTACTACGCCCAGGAGCACGAGACGCTGGACGTGGACCGGACGGTGTTGGAGAACATGCGCGCCGCCGCGATCGAGCAGTCCGACACCGACCTGCGCAAGATCCTCGGCGCCTTCCTCTTCTCCGGTGACGACGTCAACAAGCCGGCCGGGGTGCTCTCCGGTGGGGAGAAGACCCGGTTGGCCCTGGCCACCCTGGTCTGTTCGGGAGCGAACGTCCTGTTGCTGGACGAGCCGACGAACAACCTCGACCCGGTCAGCCGGGAGCAGGTGCTGGACGCCATCGCCCGCTATCCCGGGGCGATCGTGCTGGTCACCCACGACCCGGGCGCGGTGTTGGCGCTCAAGCCGGACCGCGCGATCCTGCTCCCGGACGGCGACGAGGACGCCTGGAGCGACGACCTGCTCGAACTGGTCGAGCTGGCGTAGCCGGTCGACCCGCGCGGGTGTGCCGACCCGCGCGGGCGTGCCGGACCGGTGAACCGCCGGCCGTCAGTCGAGGCCGACGAGCCGGCCGAGGACGCCGGAACCCACCAGGATGGCCAGGCCGATGGTGATGAACAGTGCCGGGACCAGCCAGCGGCCCGCCCGGCCGACCAGCCGGACCACCCGGGGATGTCCGCCCAGCGCGGCCGCCGCCGCGCACCAGACCCCGACCAGGACGACAAAAACCAGCAGGTACGTGCCCGCGTCGGCCGGACCGACGGTCCGGAAGACGGGTGCGTAGACGGCGATGTTGTCGGCGCCGTTGGCGACCGTCACGGCGGCCACGCCGAGGGTGCCGGTGACCGGCTGCGGTGGGCCCTCCTCGTCGCGGCGCAGCAGTGCCCGTACGCCGAGGGCCAGGGGCAGCAGTCCGAGCAGCCCGGTCCACGGCTCGGGGACGACCAGCAGGCCGGCGCCCGCCGCCAGCCCGGCGCCGACCAGTACGCCGATTCCCGCGTACTGACCGACGACGATCTGCCAGGGCCGGGGCCGTCCGGCGGTACGCGCGGCGACGAAGAGCACGGTCAGTACGACAATGTCGTCGACGTTGGTGGCCGCGAAGACGGCGGCGGCCCCCGCCGCCGTCGCGAGTTGATCCGCCACATGCGACACCCTAGGGGCTGGATCACCATTCTGCGGAATCCACTGCACTGAATCCGAGCGGTCCTCGGAAAGTCGCCGCTGGTGGCGAAACTTGCCGGGTGGGCACGGAAACTCGACGGTTGGTTACCCCGACTCTCCGGACGGGGGAAGTTATCCCGACCTGTGGCGCACCGAACCGAACCGATGGCCGGTAAAACCGGACCGGCGGTGCTGCCGAACATGGCTGGTGGGCGGAAAACTGGGAGGCGGCCGAGGGAAACCTGTACGGTGTCGCGCGAAACCCGCGCAGGGGCGTGGAAACCACACCCCGACCTCAGCCCGGAGCGCGCCGTCGGCGCAATCACTCAATCGGGAAACTGACACTGCTGTGCGTGTCGGTTGGCGAAGAGTTGATATCTAGCGCATGATCGTTCGAGGCGGTCTAATAGGTGGGACCGTATCGAACCGCACAGTCTGGGACGTGAGGAATCAACATGGCAGCCACTGGCACAGCCACCAGCACTGAGAAGGGTCGCCGGATCGTCGGGGCCGAGCGTCAGACGCTCGCCAAGGACCTGGTCAAGCGGTATACCTCCGGCGAAAGCATCCGCGCCCTGGCGGCCTCGACCGGCCGTTCCTACGGGTTCATCCACCGGGTGCTCACCGAGTCTGGTGTACAGCTTCGCCAGCGTGGCGGTGCACGTCGACGGAAGAAGGCGTGACCCGCTCAGCAGCCTGGTCCGGAGCCGAACGCCCGCGGAATCATTCGTGACCGCTGGCGTACGACTGAATTGCGACGGGCCGGTCGCGACGATGACGTTGTGCCGGCCCGACGTACTCAACGCGCAGACGCCCGAGATGTGGCGGGCGATGCGTGAGTTCTCCCGGGAGCTGCCGGGGGACGTACGAGTTGTCGTGGTGCGGGGTGAGGGTCGGGCATTTTCCGCCGGGCTCGACCTGTCGGTGGCGACCGGTGCCGGCGAGGACGGGACGTCCGGCGGCGCACTCGCCGAGCTCGCCACCCTGGCACCGGAAGAGTGCGCGGAGCGGATCGCCGGATTCCAGGCCGGATTCACCTGGCTGCACCGCCCCGACCTCATCTCGATCGCGGCGGTGCAGGGTCATGCCATCGGCGCGGGTTTCCAACTCGCCCTCGCGTGTGATCTTCGGGTGCTCGCCGACGACGCGGTGTTTTCCATGGCCGAGGTGATGCTCGGCCTCGTCCCCGATCTCGCCGGCACACAACGGCTGGTGGAGCTGCTCGGGTACTCCCGCGCCCTGGAACTCTGTGTCACCGGCCGACGGGTCGACGCCACCGAGGCGGTCGGGCTCGGCCTGGCGACCGTGGTGGTGCCCCGGGCCGACCTCGACGCGGCCGTCCACGACCTGGCCGCGGCGGTTCTGGCCGGCAACCGCGACGCGGTGGTGGAGATCAAGGCGCTGTTGGCCGGCGCGACCGGACGTACCGCGGCCGCACAGCAGCGGGCCGAGCGGGAGGCGCAGACGCGCCGGATACGTGATCTTGCCGGGCTGGGCGAATAGGCTGGGACCGGACGGCCGGTGACGCCGGTTCCGCTCCGAACGGATCAGCCCCGCCCCGGTGGAGCCCGATCGTGTGCGGCCCTGACCGGGTCGGCCCTGACCGGGTCGGTGCCCCGGCCGGCCCGACGACGCCCACCCGGCCGGGCCCGCCCTGACGACCGGTCGAGCCGACCCGGCAACCTCGCCGATCCGACGCCGACGCCGATCCGACGCCGATCCGACGCCGACGCCGACGCCGACGGTCCGGCGGCGCGGAAGGATCTTTCGGGAAGATTCGCGCCGCCGCTCCGGTTGTCGTAGAGGTTGGAGACTGGGAGGTCGCGCGTGGTCAACCCGATGGGGTCCGGTGGCAGCATGGGCGGTTGGAGCATGCTGCGCTCGTTGCGCAACCGCGACGAGGTCACGGCGCACCGGGTCAGCCGGCGCAGCGTACGGCGGATCGTCGAGTTCGCCCGCCCGTACCGCCGGGACATCGTTGTGTTCCTGATCACCGTGGTGCTCGCCGCGGTCATCGGGGTCGCCACGCCGGTCCTGGCCGGTGACGTGATCAACGCCATCTCCGGGGGCGACGCGGGCGCCGGCCGGCTGGTCGTCCAACTCGCCCTGGTCATCGCCGGCCTGGCGATCGTCGACGCGCTGCTCTCGCTGGCCCAACGCTGGTACTCCGCCCGGATCGGCGAGGGGATCATCCTCAACCTACGGACCCGGGTCTACGACCACGTCCAGCGGATGCCGCTGCAGTTCTTCACCCGGACCCAGACCGGTGCCCTGGTCAGCCGGCTCAACAACGACGTACTCGGCGCGCAGCGGGCCTTCACCACCACGCTCTCCGGGGTGGTCAGCAACATCATCCAGCTGGTGCTCACCGCCGGGGTCATGTTCACCCTCTCCTGGCAGATAACCCTGCTGTCGTTGGTGCTGCTGCCGATCTTCATCGTGCCGGCGCGTCGGGTCGGCCGTCGGCTGGCGGAGATCACCCGGGAGTCCTACGACCTCGACGCGAAGATGAACGCCACGATGACCGAGCGGTTCGGGGTTTCCGGCGCGCTGCTGGTCAAGCTCTTCGGCCGGCCCGACGTCGAGGCGCGGCGCTTCGCCGACCGCGCCGAGCGGGTCCGGGACATCGGCATCCAGTCCGCGATGTACTCCCGGACCTTCTTCGTCGCGATGCTGCTGGTCGCGTCGCTCGCCCAGGCCCTCACGTACGGGCTCGGCGGCTGGCTGGCCGTCCGGGGCAGTGTCAGCGCGGGCACCGTGGTCACCCTCGCCCTGCTGCTCACCCGCCTCTACGGGCCGCTGACCGCGCTCTCCAACGTCCGGGTGGACGTGATGAGCGCGCTCGTCTCGTTCGACCGGGTCTTCGAGGTGCTCGACCTCGCCCCGTCCATCGCCGAGAAGCCGGACGCGGTCCGGATTCCCCACGGTGCCGGCCGGGTGGAGTTCCGCGACGTGCGGTTCCGCTACCCGAGCGCCGCCGAGGTGTCGCTCGCCTCCCTGGAGGACGTCGCCGCCCTGGACCGGACGGTCTCCGAGCCGGTGCTGCGCGGGGTCTCGTTCGCCGTCGAGCCCGGGCAGATGGTGGCCCTGGTCGGTCCCTCCGGTGCCGGCAAGTCGACCACGTCGATGCTGCTCTCCCGGGTCTACGACGTCACCGACGGCGCGGTCCGGGTCGGCGGGGTCGACGTCCGGGACGCCACCCTCGACTCGCTGCGCGACACCATCGGTGTGGTCACCCAGGACTCGCACCTGTTCCACGAGACGATCGCGGAGAACCTCCGGTACGCCAAACCGGACGCCACCGACGACGAACTCTGGGCGGCGCTGCGCGGCGCACAGGTCGAGGACCTGGTCCGGGAGCTGCCGGACGGGCTGGACACCATGGTCGGCGAACGCGGGTACCGGTTCTCCGGCGGCGAGAAGCAGCGGATCGCGATCGCCCGACTGCTGCTCAAGGCCCCGTCGATCGTCATCCTTGACGAGGCGACCGCGCACCTGGACTCCGAGTCCGAGGCGGCGGTGCAGCGGGCGCTCGCGGTCGCCCTGCAGGGACGTACCGCGCTGGTCATCGCCCACCGGCTCTCCACCGTCCGGGACGCCGACCAGATCCTGGTGCTGGACGGCGGACGGATCGTCGAACGTGGCCGGCACGACGAACTGGTCGCGGTCGGCGGCCTCTACGCCGAGCTGTACCGGACCCAGTTCGCGGTCGCCGACTCGCCGGCGCCGTACACCGACGCGGTCGGCCCGGATCCGGTCGTCACCATGCCCCGACCCGACTACGACCCGGTCTGAGCGACCTCGGCCCGGAGTTCGGCGAACGCGGCGGCCAGCCCGTCCACGGTGAAATGGGCGTTGAGTCCGCTCGGGTTCGGCAGCACCCACAACGCGGCGCCACCCAGCGACTCCGGCTGCCGGCCCAGCCGGGCGGTACGTCGATCGAAGGCGACCCGGTACGCGGTGACGCCCAGCACGGCGACCCAGCGTGGCCGGTACCGTTCGACCTTGTCGACGAGTTCCCGTCCGCCCCGGACGAGTTCGTCGCGGGTCAACTCGTCGGCCCGGGCGCTGGCCCGGGCCGCCAGGTTCGTGATGCCCAGGCCGTGGTCGAGCAGTTCTGTCTGCTCGGCCGGGTCGAACTGCCGAGGGGTGAAGCCGCCACGGTGCAGTGCCGGCCAGAACCGGTTGCCGGGGCGGGCGAAGTGCCAGCCGGTCGCCGCCGAGTAGAGCCCCGGGTTGATGCCGCAGAACAGTACGTGCAGACCGGGTGCGATCAGGTCGGGCAGCAGCCGGTCGGCCGCCGCGGCCACCTCGGCCGGAGTCGGTCGCACGATCGTCGGCCGCGCCACGGCCTTCCCGGACGTCGGCCCGTCGACGGTCGTACGTGCGGCCGGGGGACGGTGCGGCAACGACGCGCGGCCCGGTGCTGTGGTGCGGCGGGGCTGCCGCGCCGTCCCGGTCACGTCCGCCGGCCGCGTCTGACCGCCCACACCGCCAGCAGCGCCACCGCCGACACCACCGCCAGGCAGCAGACGCCGCCGCCCACGATCAGGATCAGCTTGGTCACCTTGATGGCCTTCCCTTCACAACGGCTGGCAACGCTACCCGGTCATGCTGACCGCGGGCCCCGGCCCGGGCCGGGACGGGCTCAGATGGTGCGTAGGGCGCCGCCGTCGACCGGGATCGTGACCCCGGTCAGGTAGCCGGCGGCGGGGGAGAGGGCGAAGGCCGCCACCCGGCCGAACTCCGCCGGTTCGCCGAGCCGCCGCAGCGGGATCTCCGCCTCGGCGGCGGCCCGGGCCCGTTCCGGGTCTCCGCTGGCGGCGAAGAGTTCCCGGTTGCGGTCGGTGAGGATCCGTCCCGGCAGCAGACTGACCACCCGGACGCCGCGCGGGCCGTACTCGTCGGCCAGGTCCTTCGCGACGCCGGCCAGCCCGGGGCGGAGGCCGTTGGAGATGCCGAGTCCGGGGATCGGGGCCCGCACCGAACTGGAGAGCACCAGTCCGATGGCCCCGCCACCGTCCAGCGTGGTCGCCACCGTACGGGCCACCCGGACCGTACCCAGGAAGATCGTTTCGAACCAGTCCCGCCACTGCGCGTCGGTCACCTGGGCGGCGCTGCCCCTCGGTGGCCCGCCGACCGAGACCAGCGCACCGTCGAGCCGACCGAACCGGTCCAGGGCGGTCCCGACCAGTCGGGTCGCCGTCTCCGGGTCGGCCAGGTCAGCGGCGAGCCCGACCGCCCGGTCGGCGCCGCCGAGCCGCCGCGCGGCGGCGACCGCCTGCGCCTCGTTCCGAGACGAGAGCACCACCCGGGCGCCGTCGGCGACCAGACACTCGGCGGTGGCGAAGCCGAGGCCCTTCGACGCGCCGGTCAACACGTACACCCGGTCCGCGAGTCCGAGATCCATGTGCGTGATCCTATGCCCCGGCACCGGTCAGTGGATCTTCACCCTCGGCGTCGGCGCAGGGGCACCACCCGGATCCGGCCGGCGACCTGGCAGACCAGGGCACCGTCGACCCGCCGGACCGCCGGCCACCGGCGGCGGCGCGGTGCCGTGCTGCCGTCGTACCGCCAGCTGGCCTCCCGGACGGCGAGTTCCTCGGCGGCCACGGTCGGCAGCTGCCCCTTGGCGACCAGCCCGCGGGCCAGGTCCCACCCGTCGCGCAGCGATCCCCGGGTCGGGCGGCTGGTGGCCCAGCCGGCGAAGACCGGGAACCAGCGGTGACCGAGGCCGGCGGCGAGCATCGGCCACTGCCGGGCCGTCTCGCCGGCCCGTTTGCGCAGCAACGCGGCGCGGGCGACGCCGACCAGCCGGTCGTCGAAGCCGGGCGGCACCGGTGCCCCGGCGACCAGCGTCGCCACCAGTGCGGCCTGCCGGTCGGCCAACGATCCGGTCACGTCGCCTCCTCAGGTGATCGCCGGATAACCGGACGCCTCGGCGATCGCGTCGAGTTCACCGCGCAACGCCGCCGCCTCCGGATAGTGCCCGTCGCGCTCCAGCAGCAGCGCCGGTGGCCGGTGCCGCGCGCACAGGTCGGTGACCAGGTCGAGGACCGCGTCCGGGACCGGGTCGGTGTGCGTGTCGTGGTAGATCCCGTCGTGCGCGGCACCCCCGGCGACGTGTACGTAGCCGATCCGGTCCAGCGGAAGCCGGTCGAGCAGGGCCAGCGGGTCGCTGCCCCGGTTGCGGGCGTTGGCGTAGACGTTGGCGATGTCGAGCAGCAGCAGCGCCCCGGTACGGTCCAGGATCTCGGTGAGGAACTGCGCCTCGTCCAGTTCGTCGTCCGGCCAGTCGAAGAGCGCGGCGATCGGCTCCAGGGCCAACGGCACGGTCAGTTCGGCCTGGACCCGGCGGACGTTGGCGACCACCGCGTCGACCGCCTCCCGGGTACGCGGCAACGGCAGCAGATGTCCGGCCTCGACCCCGCCGGCCCGGACGAACGCGATGTGTTCGCTGGCCAGTGGCGCGTCCAGCAGTCGCGCCACCTGGGCGAAGTGTCGGACCCGGTCCGGCTCGACCGGCTCCGCGCCGCCGAGGGAGAGCCGCACCCCGTGCGGTACCACGGCCACCCCCCGGTCGCGGAGTTCGGCCAGGGCCGGCGGCGGCCCAGTGCTGGCCACGGACTCGGCGATCACCTCGACGAACCGCAGGCCGGGCAGGTCGGCGACAAAACCGGAGATCTCCGGGCGCCAGCCGATGCCCACCCCGTACGTCGTGGCCCCGTCGCCGGTCATCCGCCGCAGCCCCCGCCGCAGCCGCCGCCGCATCCGCTGCCGCCGCTTCAGCCACCGCCGGAGTCACCGCCTCCGCCGGAGTCGCCCGACCCGCCAGCCCCGGACGCCGCCGTGCGTTGGATCTCCGCCTGCGCGGCGAAGGCCGGGTCGAGATCGTAGAGCGCGGCGGTGCCGAAGATGGCGACACCCATCGCGGCGCCGGCCACCCCGTAGGTGGCGTAGGCGGGAGAGTTGACGGGGGAGAGGTGCTGGTAGCGCACACGCATCTGGCGCAGCACGGTCTTCGCCGCCCGGGTCTGCCGGGGCACCATGAACAGCAGCACCAGACTGGTGGGGAGGAGGAAGGCGAGGGCGAGCACCAGGAAACCGACCGGCCGGTCGGCGGCCAGGCCCGCGCCGAGTCGGACCGCGCCGAGGGCGACCAGGCCGAGCAGCAGCAACGGCCCGGTCCGCGCCGCCAGGCGGGCGTCGGCCGTCGGGGCCAGCCCGTCCCGTTCCAGCCCGGACCGCAGGTCGGTCAGCGCCGTCCGGACACCGCCGTCACCGGTCAGCTGGCCGGCCCGGATCCGTCGACCGGTCGCCTCGTGCACCGCCCACTCCAACCTGCTGGCGCCGGTTGGCAACGGCCCGGTCCGGTGCAGTCGCCGGTCGGCTCCGGTGCCGACCGCGCCGGCGGCGCGGAGTGCGCCGAGCGCGGTGTAGACCGCCAGCGAGTCGCCGCCGTTCAGCCAGGCGACCTGGACCGGATGCAGGTGATCGAGGTCGGACGGGGTGCGCCCGGCGAACCGTACCGACCGGTGGACCAGGGTGCCGACCACGAGCACCGCGGCGGTCGAAAGGAAGAACACCAGGAAGGTGGGCCCGGGGATGCCCCAGGTGTCGGGTTGCCCGAGAACGTCCATCGCGGTTGCTCCTGCCGTACGGGGTGGGTGCCGCCCATTGTGGATCGGCCGCGCCAGCCCGTCGACCCGGCGCCGGGCGCTGGCCGGGGACGTACCGCCGGACGTCCGGCTCAGGCACCGGGTCGGCGTACCGCCTCTTCGATCAGGTCGAGGACCGGGCCGAGGTCGCCCGCCGGCCGGGCCATCGCCAGCTGCAGCACGAGGCCGTCGTACGCCAACTCCAGGAACCGGGCCAACGTCTCGATCGGTACGTCGTCGCGCAGCACCCCGGCGTCCCGCTGCCTGGCCAGCCGCTCCCGGGTCGCCTCGGCGAGACTCGCCGAGCGTTCCGCCCACCGGCGGGCGAAGGCGGGATCGGTGCGCAGCCGACGGGACACCTCCAGTTGGCTGCCGAGCCAGCCGGTGGTCTCCGGCGAGGTGGCGTCGTCGAGCAGGTCGCGCATCACCTGGACGAGGCCGTTGCGGGCCACCGTCTCGACCATCGCGGCGGCGTCGTCCTCGGCGACGGCGAGGAAGAGCGAGTCCTTGTCGCGGAAGTGGTGGAAGATCGCCCCCCGGGAGAGGCCGGTGGCCTCCTCGAGGCGACGCACGGTGGCGCCCTCGTAGCCGTGCCGGGCGAAGCAGGCCCGCGCCGCTCCGAGGATCTCCTGACGACGGGCGTCGAGCTGGTCCTGGCTTACCCTGGGCACCAGTAGATCGTGCCAGGCCCGGGCACGCTATGCAATCCGTACGTACGTCTTGGGTTACCTCGGCGTCGGGTGACTATCATCGCCGCCGTGTCGTACCCCACTCCCGCCGCCCCGCTGGACGTCGCCGCCGTCCAGGCCGAGCCGGTGCCCGGCGACGTCGCCGGCAACGCCCGCACCGCGGCCCGGCTGGTCGGCCAGGCCACCGGGGATGGCGCCCGGGTGGTGGTCCTGCCCGAACTGTTCCTGCCGGCGTACCACCCGCCGACCCTGGCCGCCGACCCGGACGGCACCCACGTCCCCGCCGACTCCGACGGCGGGATCGCCGACCCCCGGCTCGACCCGCTGCGCGCGGCGGCCCGGGACCACCGTGCCGTGGTGGTGGTCGGCGCCGCGGTCCGGCACCCGGACGGCCGGCGGACCTGTTCCGCGCTGGTGGTGGACCGGACCGGCCGGGTCTGCGCCGGATACGCCAAGCAGCAGCTCTGGGGGCCGGACGAGAACGCGCTGTTCACCCCGGGGGACCGGGGCGCGACCCTGGTGGTCGACGGATGGCGGCTCGGGCTCGGCATCTGTTATGACGGGTGTTTCCCGGAGCACGGACGGGCGGCGGCGGCCGACGGCGCGCACGCCTACCTCTGCCCGAGCGGTTACCTGGTCGGCTCCGAGCACCGCCGCGACCTCTACTACCGGGCCCGGGCCCTGGACAACACCATGTACGTCGTCTTCGCCAACGCCGTCGGCGGGGCGGTGCCGTGGCGGTTCAACGGGGGCGCCGCGGTCCACGACCCGGAGGGACGGACCGTGGGCCGGGCCGGCGACCGGGGCGAGGCGGTGGTGGTCGCTCGACTCGACCCGGCCGAACTGCTACGGGTCCGGGACGCCCACCGGATGCTCCTCGACCGACGCCCTGACCAGGGCCTCGTGCGGGCCCTGTTGACCGCCTGAACACCTGCTGTCTATTCGGGCAACCCGGTTGTTTACATGCTGGGACTGTTGCCCGACGGGGTATGTCCCGTACTGTTCGCGAGTGCCGCTGTTGCTCCTTGATCTGGACAACACCCTGCTTGATCGGGCCGGCCCGTTCCGACACTGGGCGGAGGGCTTCCTGGCCGAGATCGGGGCGCCGAAGAGTGACGTCGAATGGCTACTCTCGGTGGACGCGGACGGCTTGACCAACCGCTGGGATGTGGCCGACGCCATCCGGGACCGGTACGCGCTCAGGATCCCGTCGATCGACCTGGTCGAGGCGCTGTACGACGGGGTGGTGGAGAACACCCGGCTCGACCCGTTGATCGCGTGCGCGCTGCGGATCGCCGACGACGCCGGCTGGGTGCCGGTGGCGATCAGCAACGGCACCACCCGGCAGCAGGAGCGCAAGATCCGGGAGACCGGTCTGGACCGCTACCTCGCGGACTGGGTGATCTCCGAAGAGGCCGGGGTGAGCAAACCGAACCCGCGGATCTTCGCGCTGGCCGCCGAACGGGTCCGGATGCGGTTGCGCGGCGCCTGGATGGTCGGCGACAGCCCGGAGGCCGACATCGGCGGTGCGGCGGCGGTGGGTCTGCCCAGTGTCTGGCTGCACCGAGGTCGCCGCTGGATGGAGCGCCGGTACGCACCCACCCGGACGGCCGACGGGCTGATCCCGGCCCTCGCCGCGGTCCTCGCCAGCTGATTCCGGTCCTCGCCAGCTGTCGCCGTCGGCTCGTACGGTCTCCGTGCCGGCTGATCCCGTCGCCGCCCGGTTAATTCCGTTGACGAACCTCCGGTGGGCTGACCATCATCGTCCCCGTCAGAGATGTGTCCGGGGCACCGCTCCGGCCGAGTGGAGGGAGGAGAGCGAAATGGCCGTCACTGTCGTGCGCTTCCGCCTGCCTTCTTCCTACTCGACCGAGGGATTCCTGCTGTGTCCGTACATGATTTCGACGACGATCACGCCACCCATGCCCGTCGTGGGGGTGGCCGCTCCGGCGGCGGTCGACGCGCCCGGCGCTTCGACGACGACGAACCACTTCTGCTGAAACGGACCCGGCCCGCTCCGATCGCCGCCGTCGACCCGGATCTGGACCGGCCCGACGAGGGCGACCAGTGGTCCAGCTGGGACCAGGCGGTGCACGGGCCGACGCCGTACCCGGACTGGCTGGTCACCGAACTGGCCGCCACCGACACCGAACTGGGCGTACTCAAGACCGGCAAGGAAGCGGACGTGCACCTGGTCCGGCGGGGGATCCCGGACACCGACCGGAGCTGTCTGCTCGCGGTCAAGCGCTACCGGGAGCCCGAGCACCGGCTCTTCCACCGGGACGCCGGTTACCTGGAGGGACGCCGGGTACGCCGGTCCCGGGAGAACCGGGCGATGGAGGGACGGACCGCGTTCGGCCGCAAGATGATCGCCGGGCAGTGGGCGGCCGCCGAGTTCGCCGCGCTCTCCCAACTGTGGGAGTTGGGCAACAAACTCGGCAGCATCGCGGTGCCGTACCCGGTCCAGCTGCTCGGCACCGAGCTGATGCTGGAGTTTGTCGGAGACGCCGAGGAGGGGCTGGCGGCACCCCGGCTGGCGGCGTTGCGGCCCGAACCCGACCTGCTGCGGCGGCTCTGGGACCAACTCGTCGACGCGCTGGTCGTACTGGCCCGGGCCGGGCTGGCGCACGGCGACCTGTCGCCGTACAACCTGCTGGTGCACGGGGACCGGCTGGTGCTGATCGACCTGCCACAGGTGGTCGACGTGGTGGCCAACCCGACCGGACCCGAGTTCCTGGCCCGGGACGTACGGGTGGTGTCGACCTGGTTCGTGGCCCGGGGCCTGCCGGCCGACCTGGCCGACCCGGCGGCGCTGACCGCGTCCCTGCTCCGCGAGGCCGGACTGCGCTGACCGGCGCTACTGCAGGTACTTCTCCACCTCGTTGACGCTGCGCGTCCCGGCGGTGTCCGGATCACCACCGGCCTGCCGGGTCGCGCGGCGCCGGCGGAGCAGGTCCCAGCACTGGTCGAGGGACTCCTCGAGTTCCCGCAGTCGGGTCCGTTCCTCCTCGGAGGTCGCCTCGACCTGCTGTGCGTGCGAGCGCAGCTGGTGCTCCTCGTCGACCAGTTCGTTGATCCGGCTGAGAATCGTCCTGTCGTCCATGTCCAAGATCCTGGCACAGCGTGAGGGTGCTCGCCCACCAACGGCGTACCGCGCGACAACATCGTGGCCAGCGCCGCCGTGCCGGCGATCACCCAGCCCGGCGGTGCGGCGCTCGGCCCGGGAACCGGGCCGGTCCCGGTTCCCGGCGCCCCCGGTAGCCGACCCGCGCGCACCCGGGGTGTTCCGGGCCGACCGACCGCGACGGCAGACCCGTTGTCCGTCACCGGATCGCCGTCCTGCTGCCATTTGGTCATTCCCGGCCGACAAGGTTGGTCTTTTGATATGAACTACCAGTCCTGGTGCCGGAAAAGCCCACAGATAGGGCATCTTCGATGCCAGGGGAGCAGCCCTGCCCGCAGGGACCGGATCCCGAACGAAAAGAGCCACCATCATGGACGAAGCGACGCTGCCGACACCGCTGCGGGAGGCCGTGACGGTCACCACGGCAGGGGCCACCGGCGTGGCCCGACTGGTCATCCAGGGCCTGCTCGAACTGGTCCACGACCCGGTCGCCGCGGACCAGGCGACCGGGTACCTGATCGCCCGGCTGCCGGGCTACGCCCCGATGTGGCACATCGCGAACGCCGTCCGGTCCGCCGAACCGGCCGAGGCACTGCGGCGGATCCGGGCGGAACTCGACCATGCGGTGGACAACACGGTCAAGGCGACCGTCGGTTGGGTCGCCGAGCGGGGCGAACCGGTCACCTCCGCCCCGAGCAGCTCGATCGTGACCCAGGTGCTGGCGCAGCTCCCCGCCCGATTCCGTACCGGTGAACCGATGGTCGCGCTGGCCGGCGCCGACGCGATCGGACCGACCACGGTGCTCAACATCCGGGGCACCAGGGAGTTGGCCGAGCGGCTGCCGACCCTGGTCGTCACCACCGCGCTCAAGCTCGTCCCCGAGCCGGTGTTCGCCCGACTGGGCGCCCCGGTCTTCGAACACATCCCGCTGGAGACGTTCGTCGGCGTGGTGCTCGACGGTGAGGTGCTGCCCCCCGCCGAGGTCGGACGCCGCGCCGCGGAACTCGGCGGGTGACCCGCCGGCCGGGGAGACCCGCCGTCGGGTCGTGGCATCGCCCAGTTCCCGCCGCTCGGATCCCCCGGCCGGCCAGAAACCTCCCGTTCGCCGGCCCGTTCGTCGGCCCCCTCCGCCACCGCCCGGTGGTCAGACCTCGCTGCGCCGGCCGGTCGGTCGGTGGACCTCACAGCACCCGGGTAACCCGTTCCTCCTCGGCGCGTCGGCGCACGGTCGCCGGGTCGAGGTTGGCGCAGAGCACGATCGTGGCGCCGGCGACCAGCGGCGCCAGCAGCCACTTCACCGGATGTTCGTGAGCGGCCGCGTCGACCAGCACCCGGTCACCGGGGTTGAGGTCGAAGACCTCTTCCGCCAGCCCTCGGGCCAACCGGCCCCACTCGGCGTAGCTGGTGCCGTCGACACTGGCCGCGTCGTCCGGGTGGAGCGGCACGTACGGGTGCAGGTTGGCGTCGTGCCCGCGTACCTCGGTGAGGTAGTCCCGGTAGCCGGTCGGCGGCTCGGCCAGCGGCGCGGCGTCCGGGGCGAAGCCCAGCACGAACCGGTGTGTCGCCTCGGGGACGTGGTCGAGCCAGTCGTCGATCCGGCCCAGGGCGGCGTACGTGACGTCGAACGGCTCCTCGACGCCCGGCCCGAGTCGGGGCAGCCCGGCGGTCGCGGTGCCGTGGAAACTCACCGACACCCCGGCCGACCAGGTGCCGAGCAGCACGGCGGCGGTCTGCCAGTGTGGCGGCAACAGCACCGCCGCCCGCGCGTCGATGCCCAGCCCGCAGCCCCGGACGAGCAGGTTCGCCGTGCGGGCCACCCACCGGCCCAGCGCCTCGGCGGAGAGTTCGGTGCGTTCACCGGACGCGTCGTCGTAGTAGGTGAGCAGCGGCCGGGCCGGAGCCGCCGCCAACGCGGACGCGAACAGCGCCGGCACCCCGCTCACCCGGCCGGTGGTCTGCCGCACGGGCCAGCCCCTTCCTGTCGACGCACCGACGATACCGGCCGGGGAGCCCGACCCGACCCCACCGGTCAGGGGCCGGATGCGATCAGTCGACGACGATCACCAGTTTGCCCCGGCCGTGCCGGGTCTCCAGTTCGCGGTGCGCCTCGGCGGCCCGGTCGAGGGGGAACGTACGACGGACGTGGATCAGGAGCCGACCCTGCCGGTGCAACTCGACCAGTTCGGCCAACCGCTGCGCGGAGCGGAGGTTCGAGGTGACCCGGATGCCCAACTCCTCGGCTCTGCCGTGCTCGACCAGGGTGAGGATCCGTTTCCGGTCGGCGACGAGGTCGAGCGAGGCCCGCAGTGCCTCACCACCCGCACCGTCCAGCGCGGCGGTGACGTCCGGCGTGAGCCGGCGGACCCGCTCGACCAGCCCCGGCCCGTACGTCACCGGGATCGCGCCGAGCGTACGCAGGTAGTCGTGGTTCTCCTCGCGGCCGGTGCCGAGCACGGTCGCACCGGCCGCCACCGCGAGCTGTACGGCCACCGTGCCGACCCCGCCGGCCGCCGCGTGCACCAGCAGCGTGTCGCCCGCACCGACACCCAGTGCCTCCAGGGCGATGTGTGCGGTCTGCGCCCCGGCGCTGAAGCCGCCGGCGACCTCCCACGGCATCGTCGGCGGTTTGGCGGTGACCTGGGATGCCGGGACCACCAGGTACTCGGCGTACGCGCCGAGGTTGCCGAAGCCCAGCACCTCGGCGCCGACGGTGATGTCGGTGACGTCCGGCCCGAGCCGGTCGACTACTCCGGCGAACTCGTTGCCCGGAATCCTCGGCAGGGTCGGCGGGACGCCGGGCGGCGTCCAGCCGGCCCGGATCCGGGCGTCGTACGGCTGCACGCCCGCTGCCAGGATCCGGACCCTGATCTCGCCGCTGCCCGGTTCCGGGGTGGGTAGTTCCAGCAGCCGGAGCACCTCCGGTCCGCCGGGTTCGGTGAAGCCTGCCGCGCGCATCCGGGTGTCCTCTCCATGGTCGGTCGGTACGGCCCGAGTCTGCTTCCTCGACCATGGTTGAGGTCAACCCCCGGTGGGACGGGGCCGACGGCACGACGGCGCCGGGCCGGGGCCCCGGGTCGCCGCGAACGGCGACCGGGACCCCGGCCCGGGTGGTGTGTGTTGCCGGAACTCAGTTGGTGAGCATCTTGCGCAGCACGTACTGCAGGATGCCGCCGTGCCGGTAGTAGTCGGCCTCACCGGGGGTGTCGATCCGGACCACCGCGTCGAACTCGACCCCGGTGTCCGTGGTGACGCAGACGGTGCGCGGGATCTGCCCGTCGTTGAGCGCGGTCACGCCGGTGATCGAGAACGTCTCGGTGCCGGTCAGCCCCAGCGACGCCGCGTCGGTGCCGGCCGGGAACTGCAGCGGCAGCACGCCCATCCCGATCAGGTTCGAGCGGTGGATCCGCTCGTACGACTGGGCGACCACGGCCCGGACGCCGAGCAGCATGGTGCCCTTGGCCGCCCAGTCCCGGGACGATCCCGAGCCGTACTCGGTGCCGGCCAGGATCACCAGCGGGATGCCGGCCTCCTGGTACGCCACCGAGGCGTCGTAGATCGAGGTCTGCTCACCGGTCAGGTGGTTGACCGTGAAGCCACCCTCGACCCCGGGGACGAGCTGGTTGCGGAGCCGGATGTTGGCGAAGGTGCCCCGGATCATCACCTCGTGGTTGCCGCGCCGCGAGCCGTACGAGTTGAACTCGTGCCGGGCCACGCCGTGCTCGGCGAGGTACGTCCCGGCGGGTGAGTCGGCCTTGATCGAACCGGCCGGCGAGATGTGGTCGGTGGTGACCGAGTCGCCGAGCTTCGCCAGCACCCGGGCGCCGGTGATGTCGGTGACCGCCTGCGGCTCCCGCCGCATGCCCTCGAAGTACGGGGGCTTGCGTACGTACGTCGACTCGGCGTCCCAGGCGAAGGTGTCCCCGGTCGGCGTCGGCAGCGACTGCCACTGCTGGTCGCCGGCGAAGACGTCGGCGTACGCCTGGCCGAAGCCGGTGGCGCCGATCGCGGCGTTGATCACTTCCTGGATCTCGGCCGAGGAGGGCCAGATGTCCCGCAGGTAGACGGGCTGCCCGTCGGCGCCGGTGTCGAGCGGCTCGTTGGCCAGGTCGATGTCCATCGTGCCGGCCAGCGCGTACGCCACCACCAGCGGCGGCGAGGCCAGGTAGTTCATCTTGACGTCCGGGTTGATCCGGCCCTCGAAGTTCCGGTTGCCGGAGAGCACCGAGACCACCGAGAGGTCGTGCTCGTTGACCGCCGCGGAGACCGCCTCGGGCAGCGGGCCCGAGTTGCCGATGCAGGTGGTGCAGCCGTAGCCGACCAGGTGGAAGCCGAGCTTCTCCAGGTACGGGGTGAGGCCGGCGCGCTCGTAGTAGTCCATGACCACCTTCGAGCCCGGGGCCAGGGTGGTCTTCACCCACGGCTTGCGGGCCAGCCCGCGCTCGACGGCGTTGCGGGCGAGCAGGGCGGCGCCGATCATCACCTGCGGGTTCGAGGTGTTGGTGCAGGAGGTGATCGCGGCGATCACCACCGCGCCGTGGTCGAGCTCGTACTCGTTGCCGTCGTCGCCGGTGACCCGGACCGGGTTGCTGGCCCGGCCCTTGGCGCCGGTGGCGGCGGAGATCAGCTCGCGGGGCGCGTCGGCCGGGTCGTTGACCTCGTTGGCCGGCGGGTCGCTGGCCGGGAAGGACTCCTCGCTCGCCTCGTCGGCCGGTCCGTGCGCGGTGGCGCCGTCACCGACGTAGTCGATCAGGGCGGAGCGGAACAGCGTCTTGGCGTTGCCCAGCGGCACCCGGTCCTGCGGGCGCTTCGGGCCGGCCAGCGACGGCTCGATGGTCGACAGGTCGAGTTCGAGTCGCTCGCTGTAGTCGGGCTCGGCCGTCGGGTCGTGCCAGAGGCCCTGTTCCTTGGCGTACGCC
Source organism: Plantactinospora sp. B24E8 (assembly GCF_039871735.1). Lineage (NCBI taxonomy): Bacteria > Bacillati > Actinomycetota > Actinomycetes > Micromonosporales > Micromonosporaceae > Plantactinospora > Plantactinospora sp. B24E8. The sequence continues at coordinate 150,099 of NZ_JBDPMH010000012.1, read as the reverse complement.
TCGACCAGCGCCACCTGCTGCTCGGTGCGGCCGGTCAGCTTGAGGTAGCGGACGGTCTCCTCGTCGATCGGGAAGATCGCGACGGTGGAGCCGTACTCGGGCGACATGTTGCCGATGGTGGCCCGGTTGGCCAGCGGCACCGCGCTGACGCCGGGGCCGTAGAACTCGACGAACTTGCCGACCACACCGTGCCGGCGGAGCATCTCGGTGATGGTCAGCACCAGGTCGGTGGCGGTGGTGCCGGCCGGCATCTCGCCGTGCAGCTTGAAACCGACGACCCGGGGGATGAGCATGCTGACCGGCTGGCCGAGCATCGCGGCCTCGGCCTCGATGCCGCCGACGCCCCAGCCGAGCACACCGAGGCCGTTGACCATGGTGGTGTGCGAGTCGGTGCCGACCACGGTGTCCGGGTACGCGGTCTGGCTCCCGTCGGGTCCCTTCCGCGCCATGATCGTCCGGGCCAGGTACTCGATGTTGACCTGGTGCACGATGCCGGTGCCGGGCGGTACGACCTTGAACTCGTTGAACGCGGTCTGGCCCCAGCGCAGGAACTGGTAGCGCTCGCGGTTGCGGCCGTACTCCAGCTCGACGTTGCGGGCGAAGGCGTCCTCGCGGCCGAACAGGTCGGCGATGACCGAGTGGTCGATGACCAGTTCGGCCGGGGCGAGCGGGTTGACCTTGGTCGGGTCGCCGCCGAGGTCACGGACCGCCTCGCGCATGGTGGCCAGGTCGACCACGCAGGGCACGCCGGTGAAGTCCTGCATGAGGACCCGGGCCGGGGTGAACTGGATCTCCACGCTCGGGTCGGCGGTGGGGTCCCACGCGCCGAGCTGCCGGATGTGCTCGGCGGTGATGTTCGCGCCGTCCTCGGTGCGGAGCAGGTTCTCCAGCAGGATCTTGAGGCTGTACGGCAGGCGTTCGTGCCCGGCCACCGTGCTGATTCTGAAAATTTCGTAGCTCGCGTCTGCGACGCGCAGCTGGCTCTTCGCACCGAAGGTGTCGAGGCTCGCCACGTCGTACTCCTTCACGCTGTCTTCGTCCCGGCCGACACCGGCCAACCCGGGCGGTCCGTCCGGCCGGGCCCGCTCGACCGGCGGGCGGGGCGGACGGCCCTTGACCAAGTCTTTCCTACCCACTCCCGGCCGGCCCGGGTCAGGTAACCCTTACCAAAGTGTCGCTGCAATAAAACCGTACGTCCGTCTTGCTATTCGCGCAAGCCTCGGCTCAGCTGGTGGGCCGCGATCTGCTGGGAATGACCGAGCCGGCCAAGCCTCCGGAACTGGCGGCCCGGCTCACCGACGCGGGGCGCGGGTCAGCTGGGGCAACAACGAGCTGCCCGGGCTGAGGCGGTGCCGCACCGACGACCCGCGCGGCAACCGGCTCGAGGTCCTCGCGCCCGTCCCGGGACCGGCGTGTCCGCCCGGGAACCCTCCGCCGCCGGCAGTCCTCGTCAGTCGAGAGTGGACGGTGAGGTCAACGCCTGGGCGTGCCGCTGTTGGAGCCGATCCCGGATCTGCTCCGGGGTGTAGGCGCGGCGCCGCCGCTCGGCCCGGGCCAGCACCACCCCGGTCGCGGCCACCCCGACAAAACCCGCCACACCGATTACCTTCCACCAGCGCATCCGCCTAGGGTAGTCGCCGGGCCGACAGACGGTGGGCGTACGAGGTGGGGCAGTGGGCGAGCAGAAGAGCGAACTCAGCCTCGACGAGGCGGTCGAGCTGACCCGGACCGGCGACGTGTGGGTCTTCCGGGGCCGCAGTGTGCCGGATCGGGCGATCCAGTTGACCACGAACAGTCCGGTCAACCATGTCGGAATGTCCGTGGTTCTCGAGGACCTGCCACCGCTAATGTGGCACGCCGAGCTCGGCCGATCACTGCCGGACCTGTGGTCCGGCAACCATCACCGGGGTGTGCAACTGCACGACCTACGGGATGCGGTCCGGGTCTGGGGTGTCCGGTACGGTCAGCGGGCCTGGCTCCGCCAGCTGGAACCACCGGCCGATCACGAGATGGAGAACGGGGTGCTGCGTACCATCGCCCGCCTGGACGGCACGCCCTTCCCGTCCACCGCACAGCTCGCCTGGCGGTGGGCGCGCGGTCGGGTTCCCGGAGGCGGGAAGCGGGCCAGGGAACTCGCGCTGGAGACGGCGTACTGCGCCGAGGTGGTGGCCGTCACGTACCAGGCGATGGGCCTGCTGCCGACCGGTCGCCGGGCGAGCTGGTACGACCCCGGCCGGTTCTGGAGCGGCGACGAACTGGAGTTGTCGCGCGGCGCACGGCTTGGTGACGAGATCGCGGTCCGGATCCCGGCCCGGTGAGCGCCCCGCAGACGCCCCGCTGGCGACTGTTCGCCGCGGCGCCCTGGATCGTCGTCTCGGCCGGCGTACTCGTGATGATCGTGCTGCTCGTCGCCGCCACCGGCTACCTCACCGGTGACCGGCGACCGGCCAGCGCCCCCGAGCCGGTCTTCCCGTTCGTGCCCGGCAACACCCCCACTCCGGAGGTCACCGCCGAGGCGTCGGCGGACCTGACCCCGTCGACCGGGCCGGCCAGCCGGTCCCCGGTGGCGACCGCCCGCCCGACCGGCGCCGGCGCGACGCCGTCCCGCACCGGAGCGCCCCGCCCCACCACACCGGCCGGGCGCCCGGTGACCACCTCCTCGCCGCCCGCCGGTCCTCCGCCGCAGCAGAGTGAACTCACCGCCAACTACCGGGTGACGAACGACTGGCGGAACCTGTTCATGGCCGAGGTGCGGATCCGCAACCAGGCCAGTTCGGCCCGGCCGTGGGCCGTCGAGCTGCGCTTCCCGTCCGGGGTGGGACGGCTGCGGGCGTTCTGGGTGGACGGGGCACCGCAGCCGATGCTGCGCCGGTCCGGGGAGAGCTACGTCTTCACCGGTACCCAGTCGGCGCCGGCCGGTGGCACGGTGCCGCTGCGGGTCCAGTTCGAACACGACGGCCGGACGACCCGTCCCACCGTCTGCACGGTGAACGGCGCGGCCTGCAGCATCAGCTGAGCCGCCCACGTGTCGCGGCGGCCGGCGTCGGCCGCCGCCCCGCGTCCCGCGCCGCCGGGCCACCGGCTGTCGTTCCCGGCCTCCGGCTGCTCGGCTCGCGGGTCCTCGCGCTCCTGACATCGCGCCCGGCCCCCGGGCCGCTCCCCGCCTCCTGCTGCCGCAGCCCCACTGCCAGGCGCTGCGGTCCGAACCAGCCGATGGATGCTTGCTTGCGCAAGATGATGGATGCTGGGCGCTGGCGCTGCAAGGTCTTGCATCGAGGCGTGCAGATCCCCGGGGTGCTCGACGAGGTGTATTCCGCGGCGGCGCAGGCCCGGCTCGGTCCGACCCTCCACGGCGGGCGACCCGACCTGGCGCTCTGGGCGCCGACCGCCCGCACCGTGGCGCTGGAACTGTACGACGCGCCCACCGGCACCCCCACGACGACGGTGCCGATGCGCCGGGACGACCGGACCGGGGTCTGGTCGCTACGCGGCGACCGGGACTGGGTCGGCAGGTACTACCGGTACCGGGTCGAGGTGTGGCAGCCGGCCGCGCAGCGGATCGTCACCGCCTCGGTCACCGACCCGTACTCGCTGGCCCTGGCGGTCGACTCCACGCACAGCCGGCTCGTCGACCTCGCCGATCCGGCGACCGCGCCGCCCGGCTGGGCGGGGTTGCGCAAGCCGGCAGCGGTGCCGGCCGGCCGTACCCAGATCCAGGAGGTCTCGGTCCGGGACTTCTCGATCGCGGACGCCTCGGTGCCGGCGCAGCGCCGGGGCACCTACCTGGCCTTCACCGACCCGGCGACCACCGGCATGCGTCACCTACGTGGCCTGGCCGACGCCGGGGTCACCCACCTGCACCTGCTGCCGACCTTCGACTTCGCCACCATCCCGGAACGCCGGGCCGACCAGGCGGTGCCGGCCTGCGACCTGGCCGGACTCCGCGCGCCAGCAGGAGTGCGTCGGTACGGTCCGCGACACCGACGGCTACAACTGGGGGTACGACCCGCTGCACCACACGGTGCCGGAGGGCGGGTACGCGGTCGACCCGGAGCACCGGACGACCGAGTTCCGGCAGATGGTGGCCGGGTTGAACGCGGCCGGACTGCGGGTGGTGCTGGACGTGGTCTACAACCACACGTCGGCCGCCGGCACCGACCCGAAGTCGGTGCTGGACCAGATCGTCCCCGGCTACTACCACCGGCTGCTCGACGACGGCACCCTGGCCACCTCGACCTGCTGCGCCAACACCGCGTCCGAGCACCTGATGATGGGCAAGCTGGTGGTCGACTCGGTGGTCGAGTGGGCGAAGGCCTACAAGGTCGACGCCAACCCGAGGGTGCAGGGCTTCGGCTCCGGGCTGTTCACCGACCCGAACGGTGACCCGGTCAACGGCACCCTCGCCGAGCAGCGGGCCCGACTGCTGCACCAGCAGGACCAGATCAAGGTCGGGCTGGTCGGCAACCTGGCGTCGTACCGGTTCGTGGCGTCGTCCGGCGAGACGGTGACCGGGGCCGACGTCGACTACAACGGCGCACCGGCCGGCTACACCGCCGCGCCCGGTGAGGCGGTCAGCTACGTCGACGCGCACGACAACGAGATCCTGTACGACGCCCTGGCGTACAAGCTGCCGGCCGGGACGTCGGCGCAGGACCGGTCCCGGATGCAGGTGCTCGCGCTCGGCACGCCGGTGCTGAGTCAGGGGACCGGTTTCGTGACCTCCGGCAGTGAGCGGTTGCGGTCGAAGTCGCTGGACCGGAACTCGTACAACAGTGGGGACTGGTTCAACCAGATCCGCTGGGACTGCGCGGACGGGAACGGGTTCGGGATCGGACTGCCACCGGCCACCGACAACGCCGACAAGTGGCCGTACGCCCGTCCACTGCTCGCCGATCCCCGACTCGCACCGGACTGCGCGGCGGTCGAGCTGACCGACGCGCGCTACCGGGAACTGCTCCGGATCCGGGCGTCGTCACCGGTCTTCGGGCTGGCCGACGGGGCGCAGGTGCAGCGCCGGGTGACGTTCCCGCTGTCCGGAGTGGACGAGACACCGGGGGTGATCACGATGCGGCTGGACGGAACCGGACTGGACCGGCGCTGGCGCTCGCTGACCGTGGTCGTCAACGCCACCCCGGCGGCGGCAACCCAGACCGTGCCGGGGCTGCGTGGGACCGCAACGTCCCTGCATCCGGTGCTGCGGCAGTCGGCCGACCCGGTGCTGCGGACCGCCGCGTTCGACCGGGCGACCGGTACGGTCACCGTCCCACCCCGCAGCATCGCCGTCTACGTCGAGCCGTACTGAGTCACGATCCGCGCATCGTCCCGGGAGGAGCGGTCAGAACCTGACCGCTTCTTCCGCGAGAGTTGTCGGGTGCCGACGACAACCGTGCTCGACAACCGGGCGCTCAACCGCGCCACCCTCGCCCGACAGTTCCTGCTCGACCCCGCCGACCTGCCCGTCCTCGACGCCGTCGCGCACCTGTGCGGCCTGCAGGCGCAGGAACCCCAGGAACCGTACGTCGGACTCTGGTCGCGGTTGCGCGGCTTCGACCCGCGGGTGCTCTCCGACCTGCTGACCCGGCGGAGCGTGGTACGGCTGCACCTGATGCGACGTACCGTCCACCTCGTCACCGCCGACGACGCCCTGGCCTGGCGGGCCCGCCACGACGGCATGCTGCGCCAGCGGGTACTCGGCACCTACCGCCAGGAGCTCGCCGGGGTCGACCTCGACGAACTCGCCGCGGCCGGCCGGGCGGTGCTGGCCGACCACCAGCCCCGTTCGATGGGAGAACTCGCCCGGGAGCTGGCCGAACGCTGGCCGGCACCCGGACCCCGGCCCCTGGGCGAGCTGCTGCTCGCCGCCCTCGTCCCGGTGGCGCAACTCCCGCCGCGCGGGCTGTGGCGGACGAAGGGCGGCGCGAAGTACCGGATGCTCTCCTCGTGGCTCGGGCGGGAGATCGACCCGGCGGCCCCGGACGGCGCCGACCCGGTCGGCGCGGCACTGGCGCGGCGCTACCTGGCCGCGTTCGGCCCCGCCTCCGTGGCCGACCTGCGCGCCTGGTCCGGTCTCGCCGGACTGCCGGCGGTGGTGGCCGCGATCCGCGACGAACTGGTCAGCTTCCGCGACGAGCGGGGCCGCGAGCTGCTGGACCTGCCCGATGCGCCGCGCCCCGACCCCGACACCCCCGCCCCGGTACGGTTCCTGCCGGCCTTCGACAACTCGATCCTCGGCTACCACGACCGGACCCGGATCATCGACGACGCCGACCGCTACCTGTCGGTAGCCGGTGCCCGGGTGGTCCTGGTCGACGGCCGGGTCTCCGCGACCTGGACCGTCGAGGCCGACACGGTGACCGTCACCCCGCTGCGGCCGTTCTCCCGGACCGAGCGCGACGACATGGCAGAGCAGGGGCAGGCCCTGGCGTCGCTCCTCACCGACGGCGACAGCCAGCGGGTACGGATCGCCGCGTCGCCGGACTGAGCGGGACCGGCAGGCCACCGCCGCGTCCGGCCGGACGCGTGCGGCATGGCGAACGCAGGCGCCGTCTAACCCAGGCGGCGGACCAGCATGAGTACGAGATCGTCGTCGACGCGAACGGAGGTTCCGGGCAGGACGACGCTGCCCCGGTACGTCACGCCCCGGCCGTCCGGCAGGTAACCGCGTCGCAGGTACATCAGGTGGGCGGCGGAGTAGTTGACGTACAGCCCGACGCCGATCCCGGCGGTGGTACTCCGCTCCGCGATCAGCTCCTCGGCCCGGTCCATCAGGGTCCAGGCGACCCGGCGCCGGCGGAACCGGGGCAGCACGTTCAGGTCCTGGATCTCCGGTATGCCGGCCAGCCGGAACGGGCGGTAACCGCTCTGCCAGGCCACGGTCAGGTACCCGGCGAAGGTGTCGTCCACCGACGCGACCAGCACCGAGCGGGTGCCGGCCTCCTGTTCGGCGAGGTAGCGGCGATACTGGTCGGCGGTCTTGCCGGGCCAGTTCACCTCGGCGAACGCCGGAGGAAGCACGTCGACGTCGGCCGGGGCCAGCGGACGTACGGTGATCGGCGCCATGTGCTCATGCTGCCCGTCGACCTCGGCCGGCGCGACGGGATTCAGCCGCCGCTCAGTGTCCGGCCAGCCGTGTTCCGCGTACGGCTCGCCGGCGAGGTAGTGATCGAGCGCCTGCCGGCCGTACGGGACCATCGGCGTGGGCAGGTCGTCGACCGGGAACCAGAACCATCCCGTGCACTTGTCCGGCTCGCGGTTGACGGGTTCGTTCTCCCAGCGGACGACCTCGAAGAAAAGTGCCATCCGCGGCGAGTCGGTCCGGTGGTGGAGCAGGTGGACGAAGCGGGCCTCCGACGGCTTGACGCGGATCCCGATCTCCTCGGCCGCTTCGCGGACGAGCGTCGTCGTGGGTGACTCGCCGGCCTCGCCGTGCCCGGACGGCAGGTGCCAGCAGCCGTCGGCCCAGCCGGTGTTGGCCCGCTCGCCGAGCAGGATCCTGTTGTCACGGCGCAGGATCAGATGCACGTCGACCTGGGCCCTCTGCCGGCCGTTCACTCCCATCTCCACTCAGTGGTGCCAGGGCAGCCGTACGGGCTGGGCGGGGATCCGTCCGGCGCAGAGTTCGACCAGCAGCGGGGCGAGTTCGAGTGGATAGACGACCTCGTCGGTGGTGGCGAGTTCCGCCACGCTCCACCAGTGGTGACCGGCGTGGTAGCCGCGTTCCAGCGCCTCCATCCGGTCGGTGTCCACCAGGTGCGAGTCGACCCGGTACCGGAAGAAGTCGTCCCGGAAGATCCCTTCGGCCCAGCTCATCCTCGCGTACCCGGTGGTGTAGGCGACCGGGTCGCCGAGCGCACCCGGTTCGACCCGCAGGCCGACCTCCTCGTGCAGTTCCCGGGCGGCGGCCTCGGCCAACGTCTCACCCTCGTCGACCCCACCGCCCGGCGTCAGCCAGCAGTGCGCGGCGTCCGGTCCGGGATCGCCGTCGCCGAATCGGCAGCGCAGCAGCAGGACGTGTCCGGCTCGGTCGAGGACCAGCACCCGGGCGGACCGGCGCCGGTACGTCGGTTCAGGCTCTGGCACCGGAACAGGCTAACCCGCCCGGACGGCGGGTGTGTCCGGCCGGCCAACGGGTAGACACCGGCTCGGGTGTCCCGGCGCGAGCGGGCGGCGGGCGGGGAAGCCGCCGGGAGGACGGTGACATGAGCGGTACGACCTACCGGTTGGCCGACGTCGACGGTATCTCGATCTTCTACCGGGAGGCCGGGTCCCCGGAGGCACCGACGCTGCTGCTCCTGCACGGTTTCCCGTCCTCGTCCCGGATGTTCGAACCGCTGCTGCACCGGCTCGCCGACCGGTTCCACCTCGTTGCCCCGGACTATCCGGGCTTCGGGCACAGCGACGCGCCGAGCCCGCGCGACTTCGCGTACACCTTCGACCATCTCGCCGAGGTCGTCGGCAGGTTCAGCGAGATCCTCGGACTGTCGACGTACAGCCTCTTCGTCCAGGACTACGGTGGGCCGATCGGTATGCGGCTGGCGGTCGCACACCCCGAGCGGCTCGCCGCGCTGGTCGTGCAGAACGCGGTCGCACACGAGGTCGGGCTCGGCCCGAACTGGGCGGTCCGCCGGGCCTTCTGGGCGGACCGGGCCGCGCACGAGGCCGAACTGCGGGAGAACTTCCTCTCCCCGGCGGCCACCCGGCAACGGCACGTCGGCACCAGTCCCAGACCCGAGGCGTACGACCCGGACCTCTGGGACGACGAGCTGGCGTTCCTGCACCGCCCCGGCATCGCCGACATCCAGCTCGACCTCTTCCACGACTATCGGAACAACGTCGCGAGCTATCCACGGTGGCAGGAGTGGCTGCGCCGGCACCGGCCGCCGTTGCTGGTCCTCTGGGGACGGTACGACACCTCGTTCCAGACCGAGGAGGCCGAGGCGTACCGCCGGGACGCGCCGGAGGCCGAAATCCACCTGCTCGACGCGGGCCACTTCGCGCTCGACGAGCAGCCGGAGCAGGTGTCCCGGCTGACCGCCGACTTCCTGCTCCGCCGGGTCGTCTTCGCCTGCTGACTGCCCGGGACGGGCGACCCGGTGAGCGTGGTACGTGTGGTGCGTACACTGCCGCAGTGGCCGGCAACCGACTGGGAATCGACTACGGCTCCTCGAACACCGTCGCGGTGCTTCGCTGGCCGGACGGCCGTAACCGGCCGCTGCTCTTCGACGGGTCGCCGCTGCTGCCGTCGGCGGTGTTCCTGACCGGGGACGGCGAGCTGCTTCCCGGCCGGGACGCGTTGCACAGTGCCCGGCTCGACCCGACCCGGTTCGAGCCGCACCCGAAACGGCGGATCGACGACGGCACTCTGCTGCTCGCCGACCGTGGGGTACCGGTCGGCGACGCGGTCGCCGCCACGCTGCGCCGGATCGCCGAGGAGGCGGTCCGGGCCGGTGGCGACCTGCCGGACGACGTCGTGGTGTGCTATCCCGCCGGATGGGGCGCGGTACGCCGGAACGTGTTGACCGAGGCGACCGTCCGGGCGGGACTGCCCGCCCCGACCCTGGTGCCTGAGCCGGTCGCGGCGGCCGGCTACTTCACCGCCGTGCTCGGACACGCGGTCCGGCCGGGAAACCTGCTCGTCGTCTACGACCTCGGGGCCGGCACCTTCGACGTCAGCGTGGTACGCCGTACCGGCGACGGTTTTGAGGTGTGTGAGGTGGACGGCCTTGCCGACCTCGGCGGGCTGGACCTCGACGCGCTGGTCGTCGAGCGGGTCGCCGCCGCCGTCCGGCCCGGACATCCGGAGGCGTGGCAGCGGGTCACCGCGCCGACCGACCCGGCCGACCGTCGGCACTTCCTGGCCTTCTGGGAGGACGCCCGGACCGCCAAGGAGATGCTCTCCCGGCAGAGCCACGCCGGGCTGTACGTGCCCGTGGTCGACCGGGAGGTCTCGGTCAGCCGGGAGGAGTTCGAGGCGCTCGCCCGCCCGTACCTGGAACGGGCCGCCACGCTGACCGGGCAGGTGATGGCCCGGGCCGGTGTCGACGCCGACAACCTGGCCGGGGTGTTCCTGGTCGGCGGTGCGTCGCGGGTGCCGCTCGCCGCCACGACCCTGCACCAGGTGACCGGGGTGGCGCCGACCGTGCTGGAGCAGCCGGAGATCGTGGTCGCCGAGGGCGCCCTGCACGCGGTCCGGCCGGTGTCGCCAGCTCCGGCGGCGGCCGTGTCACCCTCGCCGGTGAACGGCCCGCCGGTCGTCGGCCCGCCGGTCGGAATGCCGCCGGTCGTCGGCCCGCCGGTCGGCACGCACCAGGTCGTCGGCCCGCCGGTCGGCATGAACCCGGTCAGCGCGGTGCCGGTCAGCGGGGCGCAGGCCGCCCCGCTGCCGGTCGGCGCGATGCCGCCCGGTCCGGTCCCGCAGAGTCCGGTACCTCCCGGATGGCCGGCCCAGCCGCCGACCAATGTTCCCCCGCACAGCCAGGCGTTCCCGGCCGTCGAGCCGCAACCCGTACCCCGGGCGCTCTGGATCACCTTCATTGTGCTGGCGGCGATCGTGACCGCGCCGTGCACCCTCAGCACCCTGACCGGCGTGGTCGGCGGACTCCTCGGCGGAACGGCCATCGCGCTCCTGCTCCGACCCGCGCTGCGCTGGCGTCCCCGGAGCGGCTCCGGGTTCGTCCGGATTCGACCCGGCAGCGCCGTGGCCGGTACGCCGCTGACCGCGCTCGGGGCGGCCGGGATGTTCATGGCTGCCGGGTACCTCGCGCTCAGCCTCCTCTTCGGACTCGACCAGGAGGACCAGAGAACCCTGCGTGGCGTCGCCGGGATCGCCGGCGGGCTCGGGCTGGCCCTCGGCACCGGTGGGGTCGCCCTGCTGCTGCGGTCCGTGCGTCCGTACCCCCGGCTGTGGGTCGACCCGGACGGCATCGGATACCAGCCGGACCGGGAACACCTGTATCACCTGCCGTGGTCGGAGGTCGTCCGGATCGATCTTGTACCGCTCCGGCCCGGCCTGCCGCCGGCGCTGGTCGCCGTACCCGCACCCGGGTCCCGGCTCGCCGAGGATCCGGCGTACGCGTGGCTGTGGCACCCGGAAGTCGGCGCGCTGGTCATCGACGACCTGCCCCGGCTGACCCGGGACCCGAACCGCGACCTGCCACGGCTCTCCGGAGCCCTCGCCCGACACCGGCCGCTGGACGCCGACCAGCCAAAGCCCTGACCAGCCGGCCAACCCTCTGACCGGCCAGGCCGAAGCCCTGACCGGGGCGGGTCGACCCATGCCTGGATCGGCCGACCCCCTGCCTGGATCGGCGGACTCCCGACCGGACCAGTCGCCAGGTTCAGGGGACCACCGAGGTTTGCGGCAAGGCGCCGTGGCGGGTCGCCCCGAACTCTGGACGGACGACCTGCGTCGGACCAGCCGCGAGCGGACGTACGTCGACGTGCACACCAGCGACCACCTCGGCGTCTGGGCGATCTCCTGGATGGCGGACGTGCACGACACCGGCTACCACGACCACGCGGCGTCCAGGGGTGCGGTGGTGATGGTCGAGGGGGGCGATCCGGCACGAGCGACTGCGGCTCGCCGACGAGCCGGAGGGCACCGTGGTCCGCTCCGGTGAGGCGTTCTTGTTCGACGAGACCGCGGCCGAGGAACAGCTCACGCCGAAGGGCCCGCAGGGTCAGCCGACCGGACCGGGCGGCTGAGCGGGGGGCGGCGGCGACAGCGACGAAGGGCGCGCATCCCGGACGCCTCTCTGTCGGCCAGCGGTGTCGCGGTGCTGAGCAGGCGGTTCACCAACGACGCGGCGTTCAGGTCCGGATACCGCGCGGCGCCGGGCAGCTCGATTCGAACGAGCTGTGCCAGCGGTGCGGCCCGCCGGTGTGGACACTCGCCGTCGACGTCGTTACGTCGCGGTCGGCTCCGGAGGCCGGATCCGGGCCAGGATCCGTTCGTACGCCGCGAAGGTGGTGAGCACCGAGTCCGCCGACAGCGCCTCCGGGTAGAAGGTGGCGTCCAGCCGGGCGCCCGTCTCGTCGGGCCACACCTCGACAAGCAACTCGCTCATCGGCTCCGGCACGGCCGGACGGTGCAGGTGTACCTCCGCCGCGGGCAGGGCGAGCACCGGTGTGGTGTTGTCCTGGAGCACGAACATCGTCCTGAACAGCGGGTTCCGGCCGCGCTGACGCGGCGGGTTGACCGCCCTGACGACCTCCGGGAAGGGAAGGGCGTACGCACCCCGGCCGGCCGTCATCTGCTGGTGTGCCCGCAACGCGGACTCCCGTACCGACCCGGCCGGTGGTGCGCCCAGACGCAGGCAGACGGTGTCGACGAGACACGTGACGACGTTGGCCTGGGTGGCGTGTCGTCGTACCGAGACCGGCACCCCGATGCCGAAGTCCTCCTGCCCGAGCGCGTCGGCGAGCGCCGCGGCGAACCCGGCGACGAGCACCGGGAACCGGGTGATGCCGAGTTCGCGGGCCAGCCGGTCCACACCGTCGAGTGTCTCGGCCGACAACCGGCAGGAGCGTACGGCCACGGCGAGCGAGCCGAGTTCGGCCGCCCCCTTGAGCGCCCGGTGCTCGGGGAGGTCACGGAGCAGCCGGGCCCAGTAGTCCCGGGTGACCGACGAGGAGGCCTTACGGGTGGCCTCCGCCTGTCGTGCGGCGATCGCCTCGGCCAGCCGTGGCGCGGACGTGCGAAAGGCGGGTACCCGCCCCGCCAGGCGGTCGGTGTAGGCGGTGGAGAGGTCGTCGGCGAGCACGGACTCCGACCAACCGTCGTAGGCGACGTGGTGGATCACCAGCGAGACGAGATGCTGGTCGCCGAAGCGTGCGTGGTTGCCCCGCCACACCTCGCCGGTGTCGAGGGCGAGCGGGCGCAGAAGATCCGCCCGGGCAGCGGCCCAGGCATCGGCGAGGTCGGTGAATGTGCCCAGCTCGGGAAAGCCGACCGGCACCTCGTCCACGGGGGTCAGGAACGGTTCGAGGTCCGCCTCGTAGCAGGCTCGGAGCGCTTCGTGTCGTGCCTGTACGTCAGCCATCGCGGCCCGGAACACCTGGGTCTCGAACGGCCCTCGTACCAGCCAGCCGATCAGGCAGTGGCCGGCCTTGGTGTCCGGGCGCATCTCGTGCTCCACCAGGAAGCCGACCTGGGTGTCGGCCAACAGCACCTCCTCGCCGGCCGCCGGGGGCCCGGGCACGACCCGGTCCGGATCGCCGTCGCCCAGCTGTTCGGCGAGCTGCCGGACGGTGGACGCCGCGAACACCCGTTCCGGCGGGACCGACACGCCGAGCCGCTCGTTGAGTCTGATGCAGACCCGCATCGCCTGCAGCGAGGTCAGCGTTCCGTTGTCGAGCGGGGTTGCGGCCGTACAGGGGACTCCGCTGACCGCGGACACCACCGCCACCACCTCGGCGAGTACCGGATCCGGCGTCTCGTCCGACGGTGGCCCGGAGGCCTCGTTGACCGTCCGCTCGCCGGCGAGGCTTCGTAGCGCCGAGTGGTCGGCCTTGCCGTTCGCCGTGACGGGGATGTGCGGCACCGCGACCAGCCGGTCGGGAACGAGGTACCGGGGCACCTGGGCGAGCAGGGCCGCCCGTACCGAGTCCGGGTCGTGGGTCTGCTCGGCGGCCGCGGTGTAGTAACCGGTCAGGCCGACACACGAGCCGGCGGGATCACGGTCCGGCAGGACAACCGCGCTCGTGACGCCGTCGACCGCGCGGAGCAGGGTCTCCACGTCGCCGAGTTCCACCCGGAAGCCACGGACCTTGACCTGGCGGTCCTCTCGTCCGAGGAAGCGCAGCAGGCCGTCCCTGCCGATTTTGCCGCGGTCGCCGGTCCGGTACAGACGCAGGTCGACACCGTCGACCGCGACCGTGACGAACCGGCGGTCGGTGAGTTCCCGGTCGCCCAGGTAACCGATCGCCAGCCCGTCGCCGGCCACACAGATCTCGCCGCCCTCGTCGACCCGGCAGACCCGGTCGCTGTCGAGGATGACGACGACGGTCCCGGCGACCGCCGTGCCCAGCGGTATCCCGTCGGGGTCGTCGCAGTCGTCCCGGTGGATCTCGTGCGTCGTCACGAACACGCACGACTCGGCCGGTCCGTAGCCGTTGACGAGCGTGATGCCGGGGTGCGCGCCGAGGAAGCGGCGCACGTGGGTCGGCGACAGTCGCTCTCCGCCGGTCCACAGGCGACGCAGACCGGCGAACGCGGTGACGTCCTCGTCCACGATCAGGTTGAACAGGGAGCTGGTGAGCCACAGCGAGTCGACGCCGCCGCCGACGAGTTGCCGCAGCACCCCGGTGGTGGGTAACCGATCTTCGCAGAGTGCCGAGGTGCCGCCGGTGAGCAGCATCGACCACAGTTCGAGGGTGAGGCCGTCCCAGGGCAGCGGTGCCCACTGCGGCATTCGTGCGGTGGGGCCGAACTCGCCGTTCATCGCCCCCGGTGCGAAGAGCCGGGTGGTCGCCCGGTGCGGCGAGAGAACCGCTTTGGGTGTGCCGGTTGATCCCGAGGTGAAGAAGACGCAGCAGGCGGCGTCGCCGGGCACGGTGACGACCTGGACGTCGGCTCCGACGCGTGCGAACAGGTCGGAGGGCGGAATCCAGGTGGGCATGTCGCCGAAGGGCCGCCGTGCGACGACGGTGCGGGCGTCGACGACCGTCGCCAGGGCCGCGGACCGCTCGTCCGGCCAGCGGACGTCGAACACCGCGTACGCCGCGCCGCGCATCAGTACGCCGAGCAGGACCGCGACCAGGTCCGGCGAACGGGGTAGCAGCACCGGTACCACGTCGCCGCGCGTCACCCCTGCCGCGGCGAGTCCGGCGGCGGCCTGCCGACCGGCCTCGGCCAGCGCGGCGTAGCTGACGCTCCGGTCCCCGGTGACCAGCGCCGGTCTGTCGGGGTACCGGGCCGCGATCCTCAGGAAGACCTCGTGTACGGCGGACCCGAACGGGTACGCGGCCGGGGCTCCGGCCAGCACCGCCAGCTCCGCTGATGTCGGGTCCTGGTCCCGGACCTCGGCCGTCGTTCCCACCGTCTCCACCGTGTTCAGCTCCAACAGTGCGCACACCGCACACAGACGGGCGCATCGACGGCCACGAGGCCGTTCCGACCGGGGGTCGGGATCCGAGTCTGCCGCCGTTTGTTGATCGCGGCAACCCCTCCACACCCTGCCGGCCGTAGGGCCGCTCGGTACGGCCGGTGGTTCGGTGCGGGTCGGCGGCGAGGACGTGGATGCCGGGCTGACGCGACGGAATTCGATCTCGGGGACATCGTGGACGGTCCGTTGTGCCTAAGATCGACTCAGTGCCGGAGCCGGCCAGTTCGGCCCACGCCCGCGGAGGTCATCGACCGTGCCGGTCCGGCTGGTGCCACGACGTCCGCCGCCACCGCGGATGTGCGGGCCTCACCCTCGACACCGGGCAGCACAATGGAGGACCTCGGTCGATGGAAAATTCGATCCAACCCACGTTCCGCCTGGTCCGCAACGATCGTGACCAGGTCAGCCTCTGGGCGGCGGGCAGTTCCCCACCGCCCGGCTGGTACGACACCGGATTCCTCGGTTCGCGTACCGAGTGCCTCGACGACGCCCGGATCCGGGCACTTGAGTCGAGGCCGGATCAGGACTCCCGGCCCGAAGACGCCGAGGACGATCCGGAGACCCTGGTCCGGATGTTCGCGGACACCGTCGACAGGCACGGCGCACAGCCGGCGGTGACCGACGACACGCGGTCGCTCACCTACCGTGAGCTTGCCGACCGCTCCGACACGCTGGCCGGGGAGCTGGTCGCCCGTGGCGTACGGGCCGGGGACCGGGTGGCAATCTACCTGGAGCGGGGCGTCGACGTGTTCGTGGCGATGCTCGGCATACTCAAGGCCGGTGCGGTCTACGTGGCCGTGGACGCCCGCTATCCGGACCAGCGCCGCGATCTCATGATCACCACCAGCGGCGCCCGGCTGACACTGACGGAGCCGGGCTGGGGTGACCGGCTGTCCCCGCTCGCGACCGAGGTGTGGCAGTGGCGCAGCGGTCCGTCCGATCCCGGCGCGGAGCAGGCCGACAGTCGGCGGCCCGGCCGGCCGGTGCGGGCGGACGACCCGGCGTGCATGCTCTTCACATCCGGCTCCTCGGGTACCCCGAAGGGCGTCGTCCTCGGGCACCGCGGCCTGGTCGGGTTCGGACGTAACGCGTCGCTCCCACCGCTCGGTCCGGGGGACCGCACCGGACAGATCTCCAGCCTCTCGTTCGACGCCTTCCACTTCGAGACCTGGTGCAGCTTCGCCCACGGTGCGGAGATCGTGGTGCTCCCGGCCATCACGGACCTGATCGCCGCCGACCTGCAGCGCGAACTGCGCAGGCGCCGCGTCACCGCGATGCTCGTCCCGACAATGGCGGTCAACCAGGTCATCAAGGAGGACCGCGACGCGTTCGCTCCGTTGCGGGTGCTGCACACCGGCGGCGACGTCCTGCTCCCCGCGGCCGCCCGTGACGTGCTGGGCAGCGCGTTCCAGGGCCGGTTCGTCAACCTGTACGGCCCGACCGAGGGCACCACGGCGTGCACCGGTTACGAGGTCGTCTCTGCCGCCGACGTCGTCACCTCGGTGCCGATCGGCACCGCGTTGGCCGGTGCGCAGGTGTACGTCCTCGACGCCGCCCTCGCGCCGGTGCCGCCCGGAGAACCCGGTGAGTTGCACATCGGCGGGGCCGGGGTGGCACTCGGCTACCACGGTCTCCCGGCGCTGACCGCGGAGCGGTTTCTCCCGGACCCGTTCGGTGCCGCCGGAGCCCGGATGTACGCCACCGGTGACCTGGTGCGGGAGCGCACGGACGGGCTGCTCGAGTTCGTCGGCCGGGTCGACGACCAGGTCAAGATCAGGGGATACCGGGTGGAGCCCGGTGAGGTGGAGCAGATGTTGTCCCGGCACCGGCTTGTCCGCGAGATCGCCGTGACGGCGGCGGGGGAGGGGCAGGACAAGCACCTGGTCGCGTTCGTGGTGCTGGAGGAGACAGTCAAGCCGAGCGAACTGCGGACCTACGCCGAAGAGCTGCTGCCCGACTACATGGTGCCCAGTTCCTTCCTGATCCTGCCGGAGATCCCCGCCAACGACCACGGCAAGCGGGACTGGCGCCGGCTCGGCGAACTACTCGAGGAGCACCGGCTCCGTGCGCAGCGGTATGACCCGCCACAGACCGAGACCGAGCGGTACCTGGCCGCGCTGTGGGAGGACCTCCTCGGTGCCGACCGGGTGGGCACCTCCGACGACTTCTTCGACCTCGGCGGCCACTCGTTGCTCGCGTTCCGGGCACAGCGGAAGATCCGCCGCGACCTGAACATCAACCTCGAGTTCCGCGACCTGCTCGACAACAGTGTCCTCGGTGCGCTCGCCGCGGTGATGGGCCGTAAACGGCAGGAGTCGGTCAGCTCGGGAGAAGCGCGGACCGAGGACGTTCGATGACCGACGCGACAACTGTGGACCTGACCGACCTCGACGTTTTTGTCCGCAACGAACACCACCAGGTCCTCGCCTGGCTGCGCGAGAACGATCCGGTGTACTGGCATCCCATGAGCGGCGGGGGCTTCTGGGCGCTTACCCGGTACGACGACGTACTGAACGCCTATCGTGACCACACGACGTTCAGTTCGTCGTGCGGCGCCATCCTCGGCGGCTCCTTCCGCAGCGGCACCGACAGCGCTGCCGGGAAGATGCTGGTCGCCAGCGACCTGCCCCGGCAGCGACTGCTTCGCCAGCAGATGCATCCCGCGTTCTCTCCCGCCATGGCCGACCGGATCCAGCAGCAGGTCGCCACGTTGGTGGACAAGGCACTCGACAACCTGCTCACGCGGGGCGGCGGTGACCTGGCCACGGAGGTCGCCCCGGAGCTTCCCGCCGGCGCGCTGATGACGATGGTGGACATCGGCCACTCCGACGCGCTCGAACTGGTATCACTGACCCGCCGGATGATCGGCTTCCGGGATCCCGCGCTGGTGGCCACCGACGACGACGAGCGGATCAGACTGGCCTGGATCCAGAGCGAGATCTTCGAGTTCTTCGCCGAACTGGTCCGGGAACGGCGGGCCCGCCCGGGCGACGACCTGGTCAGCATGCTGCTCCGGGCCGAGATCAACGGCCGGCGCCTGTCTGAGGAGGACATCCTCTACAACTGCATGAACGTCGCCGTCGGCGGCAACGAGACGTCTTCGTACACCACCTGCGCCGGGATCTGCGCCCTGATCGAGAACCCCGACCAGTACGCACGGCTGCTGGCCGAGCCGGAACTGCTGGGTCCGGCCATGGAGGAGATCCTGCGCTGGACGTCGATGAACGCCTACGTGCAACGGGTCGCGACCCGCGACGTGGAACTCGGCGGCAAGCGGATCAGGGCTGGTGATTCCGTGACCCTGTGGAACGTCTCCGCCAACCGGGACGAGCGGCAGTTCCCCCGGGCGGACCGGTTCGACATCGCCCGCTCGCCCAACCGGCACCTCACCTTCGGCAGCGGCATCCACCGCTGCGTCGGGGCGCCGGTCGGGATGGTGGAACTGGCAAGCGTGTTTCGGCCGCTGGTGCGGCGGGGAATCCGGTTCGAGTTCGCGGGTCCCGTGCAACGGCTACGGTCGAACTTCATCCTCGGTGTCACGTCGATGCCGGTGCGGGTGGTCGGCTGAGTCGGCCGGCCGCCACCCGGGCGAAGGGGGGCCGCGGTCCGCGCCGCGGCACCCCTCCGGCCGGGACCGCGCCGCACCCGGTCGGGCGGCCGGCGACGGGAGGATCGTCCGCCCGGGCCGCCGACCAGGTGGGCCCGGCCGAGCTACACCAGAGGCTGGAAAAAATAGGTGTTCCGGCGGCTGAACAGGCCGTCCGCGGTCACCTGGAAGAAGTCCGCGAAGCGGAGCCGGACGTTGTCACCGTCCCGCAGGACGCCCGCGAAGTCGCCCTGCACCGCCACCTCCTCGTCTGCGCAGACCAGACTCCGGAGACTGTGTCGGCCGGAGACGATGACGCGGACGTCGCGGTAGAAGTCCTCCAACGCCGCCCGACCCCGGATGGGCTCGTACCCTGGCCGTTCGTAGACGACGTCGGGCGAGAAGAGCTGCAGGAGCCCCGGCACGTCACCCTCGTCGACGAGTTGGTAATAGCGTCGGACCCGGTCCGACCACCGTTCGGCATGCGACATTCGGCACCACTCTCCCCGTTGGCACCGCCAACCGATCTGGTTGACGAGTCACTGTGGATCGACCCCCGTCCCCGCCTGACCGCTCCTGATGACGTGCCGCCAGCCGTACGGGTCGTCGGCCGGTCCGCGTTGGATCCCGGTGAGGGCACGGCGCAGCATCGAGGTGACCGGATGATCCGGGTCGGCGCCGGCCGTCCAGGCGCCCTGCCTGGTCACCACCTGTCGGATCGGTGTCAGCACCGCGGCGGTTCCGCACGCGAACGCCTCCCGGGTCACACCCTCGGCGGCCGACGTACGCCAGTCGTCCAGCACGATCGGCCGCTCGACCCCGCGCAACCCGAGCCTCCGGGCGAGGGTCAGCAGCGAGTCACGGGTGACGCCGGCCAGGATGGTCCCGTTCAGCGGCGGTGTCACCAGACTGGTTCCCGCCGGGCCGTGTTGGACCAGGAACACGTTCATGCCGCCCATCTCCTCGACCCGGCGTCGCTCGACCGCGTCGAGCCAGAGCACCTGCTGACAGCCGTGCTCGGCGGCCTCCGCCTGGGCCAGGTAACCGGGGGCGTAGTTGCCGGCGAACTTGGCGGCGCCGACGCCACCCGGGACGGCGCGGACGTACGTGTCGGACGCCCAGACCGAGACGCCTTCGCTGCCCTCGAAGAACTCCTCGGTCACGAAGGCGATCAGCACGAACCGGTACGACCGGGCGGGCCGCAGCGCCAGGCAGGGATCGTCGGCGAACACGATCGGCCGGAGGTAGAGACTCTGGCGGGGATGTTTCGGCAGCGCGGCGGCGTCGGCGCGGACCAGTTCCTCGACCGCGGCGACGAACAGTTCCTCCGGCAGGGTCGGAATGGCGAGCCGGGCGGCCGACCTGGCGAACCGGCGGGCGTGGTCGGTCAACCGGAACACGGACACGTCGCCGTCCGGGGTCCGGAACGCCTTGAGCCCTTCGAACACCACCTGGCCGTAGTGCAGGCCCACCATGCTCGGCGGCAGGGGAATCGGGCGGTGTGGGCCGACGGTTCCGTCGTGCCAGCCGCGCTCCACCGTCCAGCGCAGCGACACCATGGTGGGTGTGAAGGCGTTGCCGAAGGCGAGGTCGGACCCCGCGTCGAACTCGACCGCCGGTGGGCTCTGCTCGCGGGCCCACCCGACGACCGCGCCGGGCGTTCCCGTTTCCACGCCGTTGGACATGGTGATCACCTCGCGGGGTAAGGGCGTTACGGGAGACGGGCCCGGCCGGTCTCCTGCCGCCCGGGCCCGTCCGCTACCTGACGACGTGGCGCCGGAACCAGCTCACGATCACCGAGACCCCATCGCCGGTCACCATGCCGACATGGTCTCCGGGCACCGGCACGACCGGCATCCGGTCGCCGAGCAGCCGCCGCCACGGCAGCTCGGGGTGCGGCGGATAGGGCGGTACGGTCTCGGAGGCGCGGAAGTACACCACGTCGCCGTCGTACGGACCCGGCACGTGGGCGTAGAGCGCCGCGGTGTGGGCCCGCCAGACCCCCAGGACGGTGTCGACGTCCAACACGTCGAAGTCGGCCGGCACCTGGTCCGCGGCTCGGGCCGCCGTCAGGACGTGGATCAGTCGTTGCCGGGGTGGCATCGTCCGCAGCAGCTCGGCGGTGGCCGGCGTTCCGTCGGCGAACGCGGCCGCCATGAGTTCGGCGTCGTCGGCGAAGCGTTTCGGCACCTGCCCCGGGCCCGGGCTGTCCAGCAGGGCGACCAGCACGGGCGGCCGGCCCCGGGCGGCGAGCAGTCGGGCCATCTCGTAGGCGATGTTGCCGCCCATGCTCAACCCGGCCAGCACGAACGGCCCGGCCGGCAGATGTCCGAGCAGCGCGGTCACGTGGTAGTCGGCCAACGCGGCGATGCTGTCGCAGGGCTCGCGTTCGCCCTCCACGCCCGGTGCCTGCAGACCCAGCACCAGTCGGTCCCGGCCCAACTCGTTCGCCAGTTCCCCGTACAGGAAACAGGTCCCGCCGACCGGATGCACCAGCACCACCGGCACACCGCCGCCGGACTCCGGCCCCGACTGCAGCCGGAGCACGGTGGGGACGTCGGGCTGCGCGTCCCGTCGCGCCGCGAGTCGGACCAGCTCCTCGGCCAGCGTGGCCACCGTGGGCTGCTCGGCCAGGATCGACATCGGCAGCCGTAGCCCCCACTCGGCGCCGATCCGGGCCACCACCCGGGCGACCTGCAGCGAGTGCCCGCCGAGATCGAAGAAGTCGTCGTGTACGCCGAGCCGCTCGACGCCGAGCGTCTCCGCCCAGATCGCCGCGACCCGCTCCTCCGCCGGGTTGCGCGGCTCCACCACCGGACCGCCGGAGTCCGCCGGTGGGGCGGGCAGCGCCCGA
The DNA here is from genome assembly GCF_039871735.1 of Plantactinospora sp. B24E8. Taxonomy (NCBI): domain Bacteria; kingdom Bacillati; phylum Actinomycetota; class Actinomycetes; order Micromonosporales; family Micromonosporaceae; genus Plantactinospora; species Plantactinospora sp. B24E8. The sequence continues at coordinate 128,555 of NZ_JBDPMH010000012.1, read as the reverse complement.
CGGTCCAACTTGCCGTTGACGGTGACCGGCAGGGCGGGCAGCACCACGATCGCGGCCGGCACCAGGTAGCGCGGAAGAGTCTCCCGCAGCGCCTCCCGCAACCCGACCGGATCCGGGTCCACGCCCGGTTCCGCGACCACGTAGCCGACCAGACGCCGGTCGCCCGGTCGATCCTCGCGGACCAGCACCGTGGCCGCCGCCACCCCGGGGCGCGCCGAGAGCGCCGCCGCGGCCTCACCCGGCTCGATCCGGAATCCCCGGATCTTCACCTGGTCGTCGAGGCGGCCGTGGTACTCCAACGTGCCGTCCGGACGCCACCGGGCCAGGTCACCGGTGCGGTAGAGCAGCCCGTCCGGCCGCCACGGGTCGGGGACGAAACGCTCGGCGTCCAACTCCGGCCGCTCGTGGTACCCGAGGGCGACGCCGGGGCCGCCGACGACGAGTTCCCCCACCGCGCCGTCCGGCACCGGGTCGAGGCCGTCGCCGAGGACGTACAGGTCGGTGTTGCCGATCGGGATGCCGATCGGTACCGACGGCGCGTCCGGATCGAGGTGCCGGATGTGGTGCCAGGCCGCGAACGTGGTGGTCTCGGTCGGGCCGTACCCGTTGAGCAGCCGGCCCGGCGCCGCACCGGCCAGCACCGTCCGGACCAGCGGAGCGTCGAGCGCCTCACCGCCGACGATGACCGTCCCGACTCCGGCGAAGGCGTCGGGCCGGACCCGTACGGTCTCGTTGAACAGGGCGGTGGTGAGGAACATCGCGGTGACGCCGAGCCGTTTCAGCGCGTCGGCCAGGGCGTCCGGGGCGAGCAGGGTCTCCCGGTCGACGATGGTCAGCTCGGCGCCGTTGACCAGGGCACCCCAGATCTCGAAGGTGGCGGCGTCGAAAGCGGTGTTCGACAGTTGGGCCACCACGTCCCCGGGGCGCAGCGGCGCGAAGTCGCTGCCGTGCACCAGACGGACGATCGCCCGGTGTGGCACCCGGACGGCCTTCGGCGTCCCCGTCGAACCCGACGTGTACATCAGGTAGGCCAGGTCGTCGGGGCCGGTCCGGACAGCGTCCGGGCAGGTCGTCGTCGACCCCGGCGTGGCGCCCAGCACGTCTGGAGCCGGCGTCTGCGGGATGACGGGTGACACCGGTGTGTCCGGGGTGTCGGCGTCGAACGGCAGCAGGAGGTCGGTCGGCGTGCCGTCCAGCAGGTCGTGCAGCGCGGTCGTGGTGACTACCAGGGAGGCGCCCGAGTCGCGGACCATGAACCGCAGCCGGGCCGGCGGGAAGGCCGGGTCGAGCGGCACGTACGCCGCTCCGCTGTGCAGCACGGCCAACGCCGCCACCACGAACTCGGGCGAGCGCTCCAGCAGCAGTCCGACCCGGTCGCCGGGGCGTACCCCGGCCGCGGCGAACCGCGCCGCCAGCATCGTCGCGGCTGTCTGCAACTCGGCGTACCGGATCAGCCGGTGCCCGGAACGGATCGCCACCGCCTCCGGTGTGACCGTGGCCCTGGCCGTCACCAGCGCGTTGACGGTCAGACCGGCGACCGGTGGGCCACCCCGGCGTCCCCGGGCCAGTATCCGGTTCCGTTCGGGCGCCGGGAGCAGCACGCCCGGCCCCGCCGGCGCGAACGGGTCGGCCGCGATCGCGGCGAGCACGGTCAGGTGAAGGTCGACCAGGGCGTCGGCCTGCTCGTCGCAGAGTTCTGCCCGGTTGCTCGCCACGTGCAGGGCGAGGGTGCCGTCGAACTCCCGGACCAGGTGCACCACGAGTGTCAGGTCGGTTTCCCCGTAGACCGACGGCGTGCCCACCGGGTCGAACCGGCCGGCGGCCCGGACCTGCTCGTACACGTGGAAGTCGTTGAAGTTGAGCAACGTCTCGAACAGCCGGCCTCCGGCACGCTGGATCAACGCCAGCGGATGCCGCCGGTGGGGCAGCATCGCGCGTTCGGCGTCGAAGGTCGCGCGGACCCGGTCCGCCCAGGTGCCCGGCCGCAGCCGACGAGGTAGCGGCACGGTGTTGAGGAACAGACCCAGCGTCCGTTCGGCTCCGGGCGACTCCGGGCGGCCGTTGGTCGCCAGCCCCACCACCACCTCCGTCCGGCCCGTCGCCAGGGCGACGGCCGTGACGTGTGCCTCCACCACCACGCTCTTCAGCGGCACCCCGATGCTGGCGGCGGCCCGGGTGAGACCCGCCGCCACCTGCGGGTCGAGGCCCACCCGCACCAGGCGCACCCGTTCACCGCCGGCCGGCGACGGCCGGCGCCACCGGGGCAGCGGGCTGCCGGTCGTGTCGGCCAGCAGGTCCGCCCAGAAGGCCCCCGCCTCGGGATCGGCCGCGGCGGCCTGTTCGGCGGCCACGTAGTCGCGGAACGGCTGGACCGGGTCGGGCAGCACCCTGGGAGAGTTGTCACAGGCCGCAAGGTGTCGGTCCACGAGTTCCGCCACCAGCGACGACGCGCTCCAGCCGTCGAGTACGGCGTGGTGGAAGCTGAGGGTGAGCTGGGTCTGCTCGTCCGGTAACCGGTGCAGGTGTATCCGCAGCAGCGGTGCCTGACTCCAGTCGAAGGGACGACGCCGTTCCGTCTCGAACAGCTCGACGAGGAACGACTCCCGCTCGGGCTCCGGCAGTGCGCGCAGGTCGGCCAGCTCGACCGGCACCGTCACCTCCGCGTGGACCAACTGCATCGGCACCGAGAAGGTCGCCAGGTCGAAGGAGGTACGCAGCACCGGGTGGGTGGCGAGACAGTCCCGCGACGCCGCCACGAACGTCTCGGGTTGCCAGGGCAGCCGGACCCGGACGGAGAAGACCTCGTGGTATGTGGATTCCCCCGGCCGGTACGAGCCGTGGAAGAGCATGCCCCGCTGCAGGTAGGTCGCCGGGTAGGCGTCCTGGAGGCCGTCCGGCAACCTCGCCCGGTCGCCGGCGCACAGCAGCCCGAAGGTTTCCGGGCCGGTCGGCTCGGCCGTCGATTCCGGGGCGGCCCCGGCCGGGCGCAGCCGGGTCGCCACCGCGGCGAGGCCGCGTACCGTCGGGTGGCTGAACATGCGTGGCACGTCCAGCCCCAGGCCGGCGGCCCGGGCCGGACCGATCACCTGCAGCGCCCGGATGGAGTCCCCACCCAGTTGGAAGAAGTTGTCGGTCGCGCCGACAGTGGTCAGCCCCAGCACGTCGGCCCAGATGCCGGCGAGGGTCCGTTCGGCACCGGGGGCCGGCGGGACCGGCTCACCCGTGGCGAACACGGGCGCCGGGGCCGGCAGCGCCATCCGGTCAAGTTTGCCGTTCGGCATCAACGGCAGCGCGTCCAGGGTGACCAGCGCCGAGGGAACGTGCCCGGGGGGCAGTTCGGCGGCGAGCGCGGCCTGCAGCGAGGCCGGCACACAGTCCGCGTCCGGGGTGGGGACCACGTATCCGACCAGCCTGGGTGGGCCGTCGCCGTCAGTCCGGGCCACCACGGCCGCGTCGGCCACGCCCGGTTGGCGCAGCAGTGCCGCCGTCACCTCACCGGGTTCGACCCGCTGACCGCGGATCTTGACCTGGTCGTCGAGCCGGCCCAGGTACTCCAGCGATCCGTCCGCGCGCCACCGGACGCGGTCGCCGGTGCGGTACACCCGCCCGCCGTCGTGTCCGGGAAACCGTTCCGCGGTGAGTTCGGGTCGATTGAGGTAACCCATCCCCACCTGCATGCCGCCGATGCACAGTTCGCCCACCCCGCCCACCGGAACCGGGCGCATCCGCTCGTCGAGCACGTGCGCCACGGTGTTCCAGACCGGGCGTCCCATCGGCACGGTTGTCGAGTCGCGGTCCGGGTCGTACTGGTGGGCGGTCACCTCGATGGCCGTCTCGGTGGGGCCGAACAGGTTCCACAGCCTGACCCCGGGGTACCGGTCGACGACCCGTCGGGCGAGACCGGCCGGGAGTGCCTCGCCGCTGCAGATCACGTGTCGCAGCGACGGCAGGTCCGCCGACGCCGGCTCGTCCAGGAACGGGGCGAGCATGGAGGGTACGAAGTGGACGATGGTGACGCCGTGCCCGGCGATCAGCGCGGCCAGCCGTGCCGGGTCCCGGTGCGCGCCCGGTTCGGCCAGTACGAGCCGGGCGCCGGTCAGCAGCGGGGTGAAGAGTTCCGGCACGGAGACGTCGAACGAGAACGGGGTCTTCTGCAGCAGTACGTCGTCCGGCCCGATGCCGAGAGCCGAGACTCCCCAGCGCAGCCGGTTCAGTACCGCCCGGTGACTGTTGAGCGCACCCTTCGGGCGGCCGGTCGATCCCGAGGTGTAGATGGCGTACACCGGGTCGTCCGGGCCGGCCGGGCACGGGGGGAACGAGGCCGTCGACGACCGCAGGTCGGCCCCGGTCACCTCGAACACCGGCACCGTCCCGGCACCGAGCCGGTCCCGCAGCCCCGGCTCGGTGACGACGGCCACCGGTGCGCTGTCGTCGAGCACGAGCCGGGTACGCGCCGGCGGGTGGTCCGGATCCAGTGGTACGTAGGCCGCCCCGCTGGCCGCCACGGCGAGCAGTGCCACCGGTAGCGGCCGACCGCGTCGCAGGCAGACCGCCACCCGTTGGCCCGGCCCGGCGCCCGCCGCCCGGAGTCGCGCCGCCAACGCCCCGGCCGCCGCCAGCACCTCGCCGGCGGTGCTCGTGCCGGTGCCGTCGACGAGCGCGACCGTGTCGGGACGGCTTCCGGCCTGGTCCGCGACCGCCCGGGCGAGGGTCTCCGCAGCCATCGGCACGGTGTCGCCCTGCCAGGAGCCGATCATCTCCTCCTGCTCGGGCGAGAGAACCGGCAGGTCGCCCACGGCCACGTCCGGGTCACGGGTCGCGTTACGGGCCAGCGTGACGAGGCTGTCCAGCAGCCGTCGTACCGACTCGGGCGCGAAGATCGCCGAGGCGTACTCCAGCAGCAGTTCGGTGCCGGTGGCGGTGTCGCAGGTTTCCAGGGTCAGGTCCAGCTTGGCGTACCGCCGTGGCACCTCGAGCGGCACGGCGACGATGCCGGGGAGGTCGAGCCGCGGATGGGGCGCCCGGTGGGTGTACATCACCTGCACCAGCGGGGCGCGGCTCAGGTCGCGGGAGAGCCCCAGATCCTCGATGATCGCCTCGAGCGGGACGTCCTGCTCGCCGTATGCCTGTATGCAGGTGTTCCGGACGCTCCGCACCAGCTCGCGGACGGTCGCCCCGCGATCCACCCGGATCCTGAGCGGCAGCACCGAGACGAACATGCCGACCAGGTCCTCGGCGTCCTCCGGGCGGTTCTCGGCGGGCATCCCGACGACCAGGTCGTCGGTGCCGGTCCAGCGGGCCAGCAGCAGGGCGTAGAGCGCGAGCCACACCATCGGCACCGTGCCGCGTTCCGTGCGGGCCAGCTCGGCCACCGCCCGGCGCAACCCGATCGGCACCGTACGCCGCAGCGTGGCGCCGGTGTCCGGCAGCACCCGTGGCCGGGGGTGGTCGACCGGCACCGCCAGCACCCCGGAGGTGCCGGCCAACTCGGCCCGCCAGAACTCCCGGCCGGGCTCGGGGCGCTGCTGCGCCGACCGCAGGTGCCCGGCGAAGCCATGGGCCGGCGTCAGTGGTCGCGGGGTCTGTTCGGCGCCGAGGTCGGCGAGGACGACCTCCAGCCCGCGGCCGTCCACCATGGCATGGTGCGCGGTGAGCACGATTACGTGCTCCTCCGGCCCGGTCCGCAGGACCCGGGCCCGAACCAGGGGCGGCCTGGCCAGGTCGAACGGAGTTTCCGCCTCGCGCAGCAGCGCGTCGTCGACCAGGCGTCGCCGCTCGGCCTCGTCGTGGCCGCTGATGTCCTCGACGACCAGCGGGATCGGTCTCGCCGGATGGAGCACGACGTGCAGACCGTCGTCGGGTAACGCCATCCGCAGTGCGTCGTGTCGGTGCACCGCACGGTCGAGTGCGGACCGCAGGCCCGCCAGGTCCAACGGGCCGTCCAGCCGCCAGGCCACCGGTATGAGGTAGGTGCCGGTGCCGCCGTGCAACCGTTCGGAGAAGACCATCCGCCGTTGGGCGGCCGAGGCCGGCACCGTCTCTGGAGAAGCTGTTTCCGGCACATCCGGCCGTGCTTGCAGCACACGCTGACGGTCCATGTCAAGCCCCCGTTGCTCTCCTCGGACGTGATCACTATTGCATAGATAGTCGAGCTTGACGAGAAGGCAAAGACCGTCCGGACAGGACGGTGACGCGGCGCCGCCACCGGTGGCCGGACCCGGTGGCGACGCACGACAACGCTCCCGTCAGCGGCCATCGCCCGGACCTGTGCCGTACGGGCCGCGGCCCCGACTACCCCGTCATGTCGATTTTCAGCAGGTCGACCTGGCCGAACAGGTCCAACTCGACGTCGCGGACCTGCGCGGAGTGGCCGTAGTTGTTCTGCCCGAACCGCAGCGGGATCACCGGCATGTCCCGGACGAGGATCTCCTCGGCCTGCTGGTACTTCGTGATCGCCTCGGTCTGGTTCGGCGCGGCCACGCCCTCCTCGACCAGCCGGTCGAAGTCGGGGTTGCTGTAGCCGTAGTAGTTCGACGACCCGTTGGTGGTGTAGAGCGGACCGAGGTAGTTCTGCATCGACGGATAGTCCATCGACCAGCCGAGCCGGAACATCCCGACCGGGGTCTTCTCCTCCAGTTTGGTCAGCAGGTCGGCGAACCTCGGCTCGGCGGTGCCGAGGCACTCCACCCCGAGGTTGTTGCGGAGCTGGTTGCAGGTCGCGTCGATCCACTCCTTGTGGCCGCCGTCGCCGTTGTACGAGATCTGCAGGCGTGCTGGACCGCCCGCCGCCTGGTACGCCGCCTTCGCCCGGGCCGGATCGAACTGGCACGCCTCGCCACAGGTGTCCGGCCGGGCGCCCGCCACCGCCGGGGAGACGAAGGACCGGGCCGGCGTCTGGGTGTCCTTGAAGATGGTCCGGACGATCTCGTCGCGGTCGATCGCCATCGAGATCGCCTTGCGCACCTCGGGCCGGGCGAACTCCGACTGGAACGTCGGGAAGGCGAGGAACTGGAAGGACGACAGCGGGCTGCGCCGGAACCGGTCGCCGAGATCGGTCGGCGCGCTGCTGATGTTCTCGGTCGAGATCTGTCGTACCACGTCGAGGTTGCCGGCGACCAGGTCGGCGTACTCGGCGGGCAGCTGCTGGTAGATCTGGAACACCACCCCGCCGATCTTCGGCTTGGCCCCGGCGTACGCCTCGTACCGCTCCACCTCGATCCGGGAGTCGTGCTGCCAGGTGCCCTTCATCCGGAACGGACCGTTGCCGATCAGCGCCTCCTCGAAGCCGTCCTTCAGCACCCCGTCGGAGGCCCAGGCGGCGTTCGGCAGCGGGGCGAAGACATGGTAGCCGAGCACCGACTTGAACTCGGCGAACGAACCCGAGAGCGTGATGGTGAAGGTGTGGTCGTCGATCTTGCGAAGCCCGGTCAGCTTCCGGGCCTTCGGTTCGGGTGCCCGTTGCGGCCCGTCGCCGTCCGGGTCGGGTGACTGCAGGTCGTCGTACCCGGCGATCTTCTCGAAGAAGTACGAGCCGCCGTTGCCGTTCGGCCCGTACGCCGCGTGGTGCCAGGCGTTGAGGTAACTGTCGGCGGTCACCGGCTCGCCGTTGTGGAAGGTGAAGCCCTGCTTCAGGCGTACCGTCCAGAGGACGTTGTCGGTCGACTCGATCGACTCGGCGGCCACCTCCACCGGCCGCCGGTCGGCGTCGAACTCGACCAGTGGGGTGAAGAGCGCGGCGAGCACCTGGGCGCCGGCGCTCTCGGTGGTGTTCGCCGGCAGCAGGTGCTGCGGCTCGACAAGTCCGATTCGGACCGTACCGCCACCCGGATCGGTGGGATCGTCACCGCTGTCGCTGCACGCCGTGGCGGCGAGGACCACGGCGAGCGCCACCGCTACGGCCCGGCCCGGGCGTCGCCCCGGACCCTTCGAGGTCAGGCGTCTGGATACCGGCATGGGGCAGCCTCCTTCACAGATCGCCGCCGACGCGACCGCGGGCGCCGGCGGCGGCGCCGCGCCTCGCGCGGCAACGTCCCACCAGTTACGAGCCGGTCGACCCGGTTCGGCAATGCTTTTGGCCGAGGCCAAACCATCCGGGAGACCGACAACTGGGGGTCGGGGCGACAGCGTCTCGTGATCAGAGCGCGACGGTACCGCCGGGCGACAGCCGTCCGGCAGGAACGGCGACCGCGTCGACGCGAGGTGGAGGTGGTGATGATCCGGATCTGGTTGGGGCCCGACGACATCGCCCGGACCCGGCTCGCCCCGGCCCCGCTGCCGCTGCACGAGATCCTGGTCAGCCTCGCCACCGCACCCGTCGTCGACGACCCGGAACTGGCCCGGCTGCTGCGTGACCTGCGCCCCGGCCGGGTGGGGCCGACCCGGGACGGCGGATTCGGCGGGCGCGGCAACAGTGCGGACCCGGGTACGGCCCACCTGCTCGCTCCGCTGCCCGAGGAGCCCAGCCTCGAGCGCGCGCTGACGTGGCTGGTCACGAACTCGACCTGCCGGAGCCGGGCGGCCGCCGTCCGGGCCTACTACGAGCGCGGGGTGGCCGGTGAACTCGCCGCCTGGGAGTCGGTCGTCCGGCTCGACGTCGCCGAGCGGAGCCGGTCGCTGGCCACCGGTGGGGTGGAGACCCTGCTGGGTCTGCTCGACCCGTCGGCGGCCTGGCGTAGCCCGGTGCTCGCCGTCGCGTCCCCGGTCGACCTCGACGTTCGGCCGGAGGGCACCGGACTCGTGCTGGTGCCGTCCGTCTTCGCCCGCCACCTCTGGGTCGGCAACCAGCCGGATCCGGCCGTCGTGGTCTTCCCGGTGCGTCGCCCGCGTGCGGTGCGCAACGGCCGGGCGGCGGAGGCCCACCCGGTGCGGGGCCGGTCCGGGGGATGCGGCCGACCCGACGAGCCGCGTCGGAGCGGGCCACCCGTCCCGGCGTACGCCCCGGAAGCCGCCGACCCGCTCATCGCGCTGCTCGGTCGGTCCCGGGCCGCGGTGCTGCGGGCCGCCCTGGTCGGGGCGAACACCACCGACCTGGCCCGGCGGGCCGGGATCAGCACCCCGTCCGCGTCACAGCACGCGAGTGTGCTGCGCGACGCCGGACTGCTCCGGACCACCCGGCACGGCAGGGCCGCACACCACACACTCACCCCGCTGGCCCGGGCGCTGCTGACCGGGTACGAGACCCCGGTCCGCCGTTGAACCGTGACCCCGGGCCGTCGGCCTGGTGCGGGACCGGGGCGGCCGGCCGGGAACGGTCCCGACCGGCCGGCACGGCGGGCTCAGCCGGGCAGTCGCGGGCCGGCGGCGCGCTGGGCGTCCAGCCACTCCTCGACCTCGTCGGCGCGACGCGGCAGCCCCGCCGACAGGTTGACCGCACCGTCCCCGGTGACCAGTACGTCGTCCTCGATCCGGATCCCGATGCCGCGCAGTTCCGCCGGAACGAGTTCGTCCTCGGGCTGGAAGTAGAGCCCGGGCTCGACGGTCAGCACGTAGCCCTCGCCGAGGGTGCCGTCCCGGTACTGCTCCTTGCGGGCGTTGGCGCAGTCGTGCACGTCCAGGCCGAGCATGTGACCGAAGCCGTGCAGCGTCCACCGGCGGTAGAGCATCGACTGCTCGTCCATCGCCTCGTCCACGCTGACCGGCAGCAGCCCCAGGTCGGCGAGGCCCTCGGCGAGCACCCGCATGCAGGTACGGTGCACGTCCTTGAACGTCACGCCCGGCCGGATGACGTCGATCCCGGCCTGCTGCGACGCGTACACGATGTCGTAGACCTGCCGTTGCAGCGGGCTGAAGGTGCCGGAGACCGGGACCACCCGGGTGACGTCGGCGGTGTAGAGGTTCCGGCCCTCCACCCCCATGTCCATCAGCAGCAGCTCACCCGGCCGGGTGTGGCCGGTGTTGCGGATCCAGTGCAGGATCGTGGCGTGCTCGCCGGCCCCGACGATCGAGCTGTAGCCGACGTCGTTGCCGTCGTGCCGGGCGCGCAGCCCGAAGACGCCCTCCAGCAGCCGCTCGGCGACCGGCCGGTCGGCGGGCAGGATCCGGGCGACGTCCTCGAAGCCGCGTACCGTGGCGTCGATCGCCTCCTGCAGCTGGCTGATCTCCCACTCGTCCTTGACCAGCTTGTGCTCGGAGATGACCGCGGCGAGTTCCCGGTCCCGGCCGAGCCGGGCGGCCGGGTCGCCGTCGGCCTGCCGGGGCTCGTACGCCCGGACGGCGCCGTCGACCGACGGGTCCAGGCCCCGCAGCACCCGGGTGCGACCCGGTGCGCAGTCGGCCAGCGCGTCGGCGAGTTCGGTCAGCGGCCGGGTCTCGATGCCGAGTTCGGTGGCCTTCTCGGCCAGCGTGTGCCGGCGGCCGACCCAGAGTTCGCCGTCCCGGCTGCGGAAGAACTCGTCGTTCTCCCGGGACGACCGGGGGCGCATGTAGAGCACCGCGTCGTGCCCGGAGCCGTTCGGCCGCATCACCAGCACACTGTCCGGGTCGTGGTCACCGGTCAGGTAGACGAAGTCGCTGCCGGGACGGAACGGGTATCCGGTGTCGTTGGCGCGTACCTTCTCCGGGCCGGTCGGGACCACCAGTGTCTCGCCGGAGAACGCGGCCGACAGCGCCGCCCGGCGCTTGGCGTGGTTCGGTACCTCGGGCCGCGGACCGACCGGCAGCGTGCTGTCCTGCCAGCCCTGCCGCATGAAGGCGAGGAACTTCTCCGGGAAGTCCGGGTCGTGTGACTCGGTCCGCGCCGTGTCGGTCTGCGCCGCCGAGGTCTGCGCCTCCTCGGCCGGCGCCGTGCCGACCGGGGCCGGCGCTGAGCCGAACTGCGCCGATTCGGTCCGCGCCGGCTCCGACGTGATGTCGGTCCGCTCGTCTGACATCGCCGCTCCTCCCTGCTGCCGGCCGGGTGTCCCGGCCGCTCGACCCGCCCCGGACTGGTCGAGCCCGGCGTCGGGGTGTTGATCACGCACCCTGCCTGATGCGACCGTACCGCGCCGGGGCGGCCGTCGGCGTACGGGCGTACGGGGGCCGCCTGTGCCGGCGGTGCCGGCACGCCCGTGGGGCCCGCGTGGAAAGATGACCGCCATGTGCGGACTCCTGGCCTTCTTCAGCGCGCACGGCAACGCCGGCGCACACCGCGACGCCCTGGCCGGCGCGTTGGAATGCCTGCACCACCGAGGACCGGACGAGACCGGTGTGGAGGTGATTTCGACCCCGGACGGGTACACCGACGCCGTTTTCGCGCACAAGCGCCTGTCGATCATCGACGTGGCGCTCAGCCACGAGCCGCTGCCGTACGCGAACGGCCGCTACCTGCTGACCTTCAACGGCGAGATCTACAACTACATCGAGCTGCGGGAGGAGCTGGCCCGCAACTACGGCGCGCAGTTCGCCACCCAGGGCGACGGCGAGGTGATCGTCGCCGGCTTCCACTACTGGGGAGAACAGGTCCTCAACCGGCTGCGGGGCATGTTCGCCTTCGTGATCTGGGACCGGCAGCTCCGGCGGGCCTTCGGCGCCCGGGACTACTTCGGGATCAAGCCGCTGCACTACCTGCAGACCCGGGACGGGGTCTACCTGGCGTCGGAGAAGAAGGCGCTGCTGCCGTTCGCGCCGTCGGCGCACCACGGCGACGCCGGGGTCGACCACGCCAACCTGTCGCACTACCTCACCCTGCAGTACGTGCCCGAGCCCGGCACCCTGCACCAGGGCATCAACCGGATCGGGTCGGGGGAGTACCTGACCTGGTCACCGGGGCAGCAGATCGAGATCCGCCGCTGGTACCGGCCGGTCTTCCGGCCCGCGCCGGTGCCGGAGCCGGAGCGGCTCTACCACCAGATCCGGGAGACGCTGCGGGAGAGCGTCCGGATGCACATGCGGGCCGACGTGCCGGTCGGCGCCTTCCTCTCCAGCGGTATCGACTCGACCGCGGTGGTGGCGCTGGCCCGGGACTTCAACCCGAACATCCTGACCTTCACCGTCGGCTACGACGTGCCCGGCTACTCGGAGATCGAGGTGGCCCAGGACTCCGCGCGGCACCTCGGGGTCACCACCATCCCGACCAAGATCGGGCCGTACGACATGATCAACGCGCTGCCGAAAATCGTCTGGCATCTGGACGACCCGGTGGCCGACCCGGCCCTGGTGCCGCTCTACTTCGTGGCGAAGAAGGCCGCCGAGCACGTCACGGTGGTCCTCTCCGGCGAGGGCGCGGACGAGTTCTTCGGCGGTTACACCATCTACCGGGAGCCGCTCTCGCTCGGCGCGGTCAACGGCCTGCCCGGCGGGGTGCAGAAGGGCCTGCGGGCGGTCTCCAAGGCGATCCCGCAGGGGGTCAAGGGCAAGAGCTTCCTGGAGCGCGGCACCACCCCGATCGAGCAGCGCTACTACGGCAACGCCCGGATGTTCACCGAGGAGGAGAAGCAGCACCTGCTGCGCCGGTACGACCCCTCGGTGCGCTACACCGACGTCACCGCGCCGATCTACGCCGAGTGCACCGAACTCGACGACGTCACCAAGATGCAGTACGTCGACCTCTACACCTGGCTGCGTGGCGACATCCTGGTCAAGGCGGACCGGATCTCGATGGCGCACTCGCTGGAGGTGCGGGTGCCGTTCCTGGACCGGGACGTCTTCGAGGTCGCCGCCGGTATCCCGGTGGACCTGAAGCTGCCGCCGCGCTCCGACGCCACCAAGTACGCGATGCGGCAGGCGCTCAACGGCGTCGTCCCGCCGGCCATCGTGAACCGGCGCAAGCTGGGCTTCCCGACCCCGACGCGGGTCTGGCTGGCCGGCGAGATGTACGAGTGGGCCCGGCACGTCTTCTCCATCTCCGGCGCCGGTGACCTGCTCGACCTCTCGTACGCGATGCGGCTGCTCGACGAGCACAAGCGCGGCGAGGCGGACCACTCCCGCAAGGTCTGGACGGTGCTGGTCTTCTGCATCTGGCACGCGATCTTCGTGGCCAAGACCCTCGACCCGGGGATCGAGCGCAACCAGTCCGCCCTGCTCACCAAGCCGGTGGTCGGCTCGATGGTCCGCTGACGCGCGGCGGGAAGCGGACCGCCCGACGGGGGAACTCCGGACACGGGACGGGCCCGGTGCCATTCGGCACCGGGCCCGTCGCGTTGTGCGGTGGTGGTTACGGGCTGCTGCAGGTCGGCGTCGGTACGGCGTTCGTGCTGCCGCTGACGTTGCCGACGAAGCCGAACGTGGCACTCGCCCCCGCGGCGAGGCTGCCGTTGTGTCCGACGTTGCGGACCGTCACCGAGCTCCCGCTCTGGGTGTGCTGGCCGTTCCACAGGCTGCCGATGGTCTGGCCGTTGGCGTAGGTCCAGCTGGTGGTCCACCCGCTCAGCGCCGAGGTGCCGGAGTTGCGGACGGTGACCTCGGCCTGGAAGCCGCCGGACCAGTTGCCGGTGAGCCGGTAGGTGGCGGTGCAGGCGGCCGGCCCGGCCGGCGGGGTGGTCGGCGGGTTGCCCGGGGGAGTGGTGGGCGGGTTGCCGGGCGGGGTGGTCGGCGGGTTGCTCGGTCCGCCGTTGCCCGGACCGATTCCGGTCACCTCACCGTTGCCGCCGTCGAAGACCACGTCGGAGCAGCCGAAGAAGTTCTCCTGGCTGTCCGAGCGGACCCAACGCGAGTAGATGATGTGCCGGCCGCTCTTACCGGTCGGCAGCCGACCGCTGAAGTAGTAGTGGCCGTCGTTGCTGCCCACCGCCCCGCGCTGTGGCGGGTTGGTGACGGTCAGGAACGGCGTCGACTCCAGGCTGCTCCAGGCCAGCGGGCTGTTCGGGTTGAACCCGTCCCGGGTCACGTAGAAGTAGAACGTGCCGGGGTGGTGGGCCCAGTTGCTGTACCGGAACTCCATGCTGGCGCCGGCGGTCAGGTGGGTCAGCGGCCAGTCGTTGCGGGCCAGGTTGAAGCCGCTGAACGAGGTGTTGCCACCGCTGCACAGCTGCCCGTCCGGGACGAATCCGGTGGTCCGGCCCCCCGCGTCCGAACGCAGCACGCTGAACCAGTTGTAGAGCGTGTTGGCACCACTCTGCGCCACCGCGGCCGAGCAGGCCGGGTTGTTGGGGATGATCTGACCGGTCGGGCTGAGCCCGTCCCGCCAGCAGAGGAAGGTACGACTGCCGGGCGTCATGGCGGCGCCGTGTGCGCTGGCGGGAGCGGAATTGACCACCGTGATGACACCGGCGGCAAGCGCGGCCACGGCACCGAGGACCGCGATCCTGCGTAGACGTTTCACCGAGTTCTCCTTCTTGGGGGCAGTGCCGCAGTCGCGTGGGACGGCGCTGCGGACAACCTGCGGGGGACCCTCGCGGGCGCCCGCTACCGACACTGCGCGATCTCGTCGAGCTGCCCCGGCGAAGGTGGTGGGCTGGTATCCGCCGGAGGCAGGTGGCGACGGGGCGCACAGTCCGATCACGGATGTGTGTGCCCTTCGCGTGGCCCTGCCGGCACCCGGCACAGCGCGTCAGCCCCCGCACTGGCTCGGTACGCGCTATCGCATCACGGATCGACGTCGGACGCAATAGGTAAGTTTCGATGAGGAAATTCCACCGGTTCGGTACCGCCCGATTTCAGTACCGCTCGACGAGGTGCTCCCGTCCGGCCGGCGGGTCGTACGGCGTGGGCCAGAACTCGGTGATTCGGTTGATCAGCCCGTCGTCGTCGAACTCGAAGAAGGAGAGGGCCGACAGCTCCGCCCCCTCGTACCCGACCCGGATCCAGGACGCCCCGTGTCGCCCCTCGCCGACCACCCGTTCCACGGTCACGTGCCAGTCGCCCGGGTACTCGATGTTGAACCGCAGGAACCGCTCCCGTCCCACGATCCGCTCCCGGGTCTGCGGCAGGTCGTAGACCACGTCCTCGCGCAGCAGGGCGCCGACCGCCGTCCAGTCCCGCCCCTCGCAGGCCGTCCAGTAGCGGGATACCGTCTCGGATTGTTTGATCACGGCGGCGGAGTATGTCAGGTCGGTGTGACAGGACCCGCCGGTGTGTCAGGGTCGGACTGTCGGTCGGGACAGGTCGTGGCCGGGCCCGCCCGGGCGTACGGTCGTCCGGTCGCGACCGGCCGGTTCGGGAGGACAGTCGGATGGGGTACGCGGTGGTGCTCGGCGAGGCGCTCGTCGACCTGCTGGACGGGGAGTGCGCCGGGGCGCCCGTCTACCGGCAGGCGGTCGGCGGGGCACCGCTCAACGTCGCGGTCGGGGTGGCCCGGCTGGGCGGAGCGGTGGAGTTCGTCGGGTCGCTCGGGGACGACGTACTCGCCGGACGGATCCGGGACCTGTTGAGTACGGTCGGCGTCGGCCAGCGTGGGGTGGTACGGCGACCGGTCGCCACCACCCTCGGGGTGGTCACCTTCGCCGGTGCCGAACCCGACTTCCGCTTCTACGGCACGCCTCCGTCGTACGGGCTGCTCGGGCCGGAGGAACTCGACGTACCGCTGGTGGAGGGCGCCGGGGTGCTCTACGCCGGCTCGATCGCGTTGCTCAGCCCACCCGTGCGGGCCGCCGCCCGGCGGGCCTGGGGGTTGGCGACCGGCTGGAAGGTCTTCGACCCCAACGTCCGACCCCGGCTGCTCGCGGACCAGTCCGCGGTCGACGAGCTGCGGGACGTGGTGGCCGAGTTCGCCGCCTCCGCCGACCTGGTGAAACTCAGTGTCGCCGACGCCGAGGTGCTCTACGGCGACGACGCCGGCGCACCACCCGCGCCGGGCGGCGGTGACCGCGACCGGGCGGCCGGCACTGACGGCGACCGGACGACCGGCAGGGCCGGCGACGGGATCGCCGAGCGCGCGGCGGAGCGGCTGCGCGCCCTCGGTGCCGGCACGGTCGTGGTCACCGGCGGCGGGGCCCGGGGCGCGCTGGTCTGGGCCGGACCGACCGGAGGCCCGGAGTGGCTGCCGGCGCCACCGGTCGACGCGGTCGACGCCACCGGGGCCGGCGACGCCGTGATGGCGGCGCTGGTCGCGGACCTGCTCGCCGACGGCCTGCCGGCGTATCCGGCCGGCTGGCGGGACCGGGTCGGGTTCGCGCTCCGGGTCGCCGGACTGGTCTGCGAGTCACCGGGCGGCGCGGTGGCGATGCCGACCCGGTCCGACGTCGCCCGCCGCTTCCCGGCCTGACCGCCGGTGAGCCGGCGCTTCCCGGCCTGACCGCCGGCGGGTCGCCTCCCGACGTGACCGGCCCGGGCGTTCCGACCGTTCCGACCGTTCGCCGGGCTGACCGGCTCAGGCGTCGCCGTGCAGCTCGGCGTAGCCACGCCGGACGGCGGTCAACGCCACCTCCGGACCGAACGGGGCGTGCCGGGCGAGCTGCTCGGCCGGCGAGTGGTCGGCGTCGCCGTCCCGGATCAGCCAGGCCAGCGCGGCCAGGTCCTCGTGCTGGGCCCGGACGAAGTCCGGGCCGACCACGGCGCCGTGCCCGGGGACCACCACCGACGCCGGCGTGCTGAGCCGGAGCAGCGCGGCGACCGTCTCCACCCACTCCAACGGGTACGCGTCCTCGAACGCCGGCGGCCCGCTCTCCTCGATCAGGTCACCGGCGACGAGGACGTCGGCGTCCGGGACCTGCACCACCAGGTCCCCGTCGGTGTGGCCCCGACCGAGATGACGCAGCAGCACCGGCCGGCCGCCGACGTCCAGCGTCGTCTCGTACGGCACGGGATGGGTGGGGGCGAGGATCCTCGTCCGGGCCACCTCGGTGGCGAGCGCCGGCTCGGCGGGCAGCACCTCGTCGTACGCCTGCCGGCGGACCAGCTCCGGCTGGTCGCGGAGCCGTTCGAGGGTCAGCGGGTGGGCGTAGACCGGACACGCCGGGTCGGCGGCCAGCGTGTGGTTGCCGAAGCAGTGGTCGAAGTGGTGGTGGGTGTTGACCACGACGAACGGGTCCGGGGTCAGTTCACGGGCGGCGGCGACGAGTTCGGCGGCCTGACCGGCGGTGGAGAGGGTGTCGACGACCAGCGCCGCCCCGTCCCCGACCACCAGGGTCACGTTCACGTCGAGCAGCGGCTGACGCAGGACGTACACCCGGTCGCCGACCTCGGTGAAGGTGGGGCTCATGCGGATCCGAGCGCGCGTTCGACGAACCGGTGGCGGTCGACCAGGACCCGTTCGACCCGGCCCTCGGCGACCGTCGTCGCGCCTTCGGTGACCGCGACCTCGAAGAGCAGGCGCCGACCGTCGACCTTGGCCAGCCGGGCCAGCGCGACGGCGGTCCGGCCGACCGGGGTCGGCACCCGGTGGTCGAGTTCGACCCGCATCCCGACCGTGGTCATCCCGGCCGGCAACCGGCTCGCGGTGGCGGCGACCGTCGCCGCCTCGGCGAGCGCCAGCACCCGGGGCGTACCCAGCACCGGTACGTCACCTGAGCCGACCGCCTGCGCGGTGTCGGCGTCACCGACGGTCAGCTCGACCCGGGCGGTCAGGCCCGGCGGAAAGACACTCTCCGGCTGCGGCGGCGTCGGCCCCGCCCCGGACTGTTCCTGCTCCATGAGGCAGAGCCTAGGTCCTGTGGCGACCGGAATCCCCCGGGGACCGCCGACTCGGTCCCCGGGAGATTCCGGGTGGTCAGGGTCGGCGGAGCTGCTCGGCGGTGATCCGCTGGGTCAGCCAGGCCGGTACGGCGATCAGCACCAGCCCGGCCAGCAGCGCACCGGCGGCGAGCCAGAGCGTCGGGGCGACCCGGTCGAGTACCACCCCCACCCCGACGTCGAGCAGCCCGGCCAGCACGCTGGCCACGGTGACCGTGGCGAGGCTGGCCAGGACCAGCCCGATCACCAGCGGCAACGCCCCGAAGCCGAGTTCGCTGCCGGCGACGGTGCCCGGGCTGGTCCCGACCACCGCCAGGGTGGCGTTCTGCCGGCGCCGTTCCATGGTCCGGTCGACCGCGGCGGCGGCGAACGCGCCGATGCCGAGCAGGAAACTCACCACCAGCCCGGTGACCAGGAGGGTGACCAGCAGGTCGGCGTCGAAGCCCTGGCGGAGGTCAAAATCGCCGCTGAGGTATGCGGCCGGGGCGTGCGCGGCGAGCACCTGGGCGGCCCGGTCGGCGGTGCTCAGGTCGGTGGCGACCAGCAGTGGCCAGGGATCCGGAGTGGCCGACAGGGCGGCGGCGACCGGTGCCTGCCGGGTCACCAGCAGCGCGCCGGAGATACCGAGGTCGAACCGGTGATTCAGGTGCAGGGTCTGGTCCGGCACCGGGATCGTCGTCCCGTCCTCGGTGACCACCTCGGTCCCCGGCTGCGGGACAGACCTGAACGAGAAGCCGTCGTCCAGCCGGTAGACCACGCCGTCCCGGCAGGACTCGCCGGGGTCGAGCCGGTACAGGCCGGTCAGGTCGGCGCAGTCAGCGATCAGCAGGTTGCCGGGGACACCGCCCACCGTCGCCGGCACACTGCGCAGGTCGAGAATCTGCACCCCGGCCACCGCACGCAGCGGCCCGTCCGGTGCCGGTGCCGGACCGAGCAGCTGGTAGAGCCGGGCGTCCTTGGAAGCTCCGGGCGGGTACTCGGTCGGTACCAGGTCGCGGTCGTTGGCGATCAGGCCGACGCCGAGTGAGCCGAGCCCCACCACGTAGACGATCACGGTGAGCGCGGCGACCAGCCGGGGTGCGACCCCGGGTGCGTGCCGCAGCCGGGCAGCGGCCAGTTCCAGCCAGACCGGGGTGCCGGGCAGCCGCTCCAGCAGGGCGGCGAGCGCGTACCCGAGGGTCGGCAGGGCGAGCGGCAGGGCGAGCCCGGTCAACAGCAGCGAGCCGGCGAAGAGCAGGCCCTCCGGCAGCCCGGGACCGGTCCGGCCGAGCAGACCAGCCAGCACCGCGCCGACCAGACCGGCGACCAGCGGCCCGAGCCGCCACAGCCGGGGGCGGCCGGCCGGCGCGTCACGGCGTACCGCCAGCGGGTTGACCCGGGCCGGCCGGGTGGCGAAGGTGCCGATCGCGACCGCGTAGCCGACGGCCAGGGCGAGCACGGCCGCGGTCACCGGTGCCGGTACGGCGACGTCGGCGGCGTACCAGTGCAACCGGCCGATCCGCCAGTTCTCGGACAGCGGGGTGAGCAGGAGGTAGCCGAGCAGGCCGAGCAGCGCGCCGCCGGCGGTGACCACCCCGGTCTCGACCGCGTTGACCAGGGTCGCCTGCCGGGCCGACACGCCGAGCAGTCGGAGTGCGGCGATCCGGCGGTCCCGGGTGGAGGCCGAGAGCCGGGCGCAGGTGGCCAGGAAGACGCCGAACGGGACCAGGACGAAGAGTCCGAAGGCGATGGCCAGCAGCCGGGCCGGGGTGAAGACGTCCGGTCCGGCGGACTGCACGCCGAGGGCGTAGACCAGCGGGGCGCCGAACCCGGTCACCGGAAGGTGTTCGTAGAACCCGACCGCATCGGGCGGCACCGGCACCGGCTCGGCGCCGACGTAGGCGAGGAGTTCGTCCGGGGCGAGCAGCCCGGCCGGGCCGACCGTGCCGATGATCCGCTGCGGGAACCGGCCGGCGGCCCGGGGGTCGGTGGTGATCAGGTCGCGCAGCGCGGGGGAGACCACAATCTCCCCCGGCCGGGGCAGCGCGGCGATGCCGGGCGGGCGTGGGCTGGTCGGGTCGGCGCCGATCACCGCGGTACGACGCAGTATCCGACCGTCGATCCCGTCCCCGATCTCGTGCATCCGCAGTGGGGACGGGCTGGTCCGAGTGTCGTCCCGGACCGCGGTACGCGCCTCGGCCCGTCCGTGCTGGGCGGCGGCCACCGAGACCGTGGCCAGGGACGCCAGCACCAGCAGTACGCCGAGCGCCGCCCCCGACGACATCAGCGCGGTCCGCAGCAGCCCACCCCGGCCGGAGCCGACCGACAGCCGCAGCCCGAGCCAGATCCAGCGCCGTATCGTCGTGCGGCCTCTCGGGCTGCCCGGAGTCGGGGCGGTCACGCCGTCACCTGCCCGTCGCGCAGGAAGACGGTGCGGTCGGCGTACGCGGCGACCCGGGACTCGTGGGTGACCAGCACGACGGCGCTGCCCTCCTTGCGGGCCAGCCCGGTCAGTGCGTCCAGCACCACCTCACCGGCCGCGCTGTCCAACGCGCCGGTGGGTTCGTCGGCGAAGACCACCGCCGGCCGGTGCACCAGGGCCCGGGCCACCGCGGCGCGCTGCGCCTGGCCACCCGAGACCTGGCCGGGACGGCGGTCGGCCAGGTCGTCGACCTCGAGCAGCCGGAGCAACTCGGCGGCCCGGGTCCGCGCTTCGGACCGGGGTACGTCGAGCAGTCGCAGTGGCAGTTCGACGTTCTGCCGCAGGGACAGTTCGGGGACCAGGTCGCCGAACTGCAGCACGAAGCCGAACGAGCGCAGTCGCAGTCGGCTGCGGCGGCCGTCCGGCAGGTTGTCGATCCGTTGGTTGTCGAACGTGACCTCGCCCCGGTCCGGTCGCAGTATTCCGGCGAGTACGTGTAGCAGCGTCGACTTGCCCGAGCCGGACGGCCCCATGACGGCGACGATCTCGGCGGAGTCGACGGTGATCTCCGCGTCGTCCAGGGCGTCGGTCTGGCCGAACCGGAGGCTGAGGTGGCTGCCGTGCAGAATCACCGGGTCTCCTCGTCGGGGTGGGTGTCGGTGTCGGCTCGCTGGTCGGCGCGGTGCACCAGGGCGGCGAGTCGGTCGAGTCGGGCGACGGCGCCGTCGATCCACCTGAGGTCGGCGTCGAGGTGGTACATCTCGAAGTCCGCGTCGAGTTGGCTGATCAGGTCACCGGCCTGGCGGCGTGCCCGCATCTCACGCATCCGGGCCAGGTGGGCCTGGCGTTGCCGGTCGAGCATCGGCGCGGCGGGCCGGCCGCTGGAGAGCGCGATGAGGACCTTGGCGAAGAGCACCTTCCGGCTGCCGGTGACCTCGGGCACCTCCGGCTCGTCGAGCCAGCGTTCGAGTTCACCCACCCCGGCCTCGGTGATCGCGTACACGCGGCGGTCCGGGCCGACGCCGGACGCGACCCCGGCCAGCCCGACCAGACCCTCCTTGTCGAGTCGGCCGAGGGTGGCGTAGACCTGTGCGGATTTGAGCGGGCGACTGGCGCCGAACCACTCGTCGTAGCGCTGGCGCAGCACGTAACCGTGTTGGGAGTGGGGCTCGAGCAGGCCGAGCAGGATCCGGGAGACCGACATTGCGGCACAGTAGCAACTTGGTTGCTACGGTAGCAACCACGTTGCTACTTCGTCGGCTCGTCACCTTCCGCCGGTGGCTGTCCGGCAGGTCGGGGAGGTGATGGTCATGCCGAGATGTCCCTGTCTCGGCCCCCGGTTGGGGCGCCGTTAACCTGGACGGCGATGCACGCCACCGTCACAGACACCCCACCTGCCACGCCGCCCGGCGGCGCCGCGCCGGACGGCCGCCGTCGGCTCGTCGCCATGTCGATCTGGGCGGTGGCCTTCGTCGCCTGCTGGCTGCTGATCGGGCTGCCCACCGACCCGCTCTACGCCTTCGCCTGGCTCTGGGCCGCCACCATCGCCTGGCGCAGCGACCGGCCCTGGCGTACCCACCTCGGGTTCGCCCGCGACTGGCTGCCGGTCGTGGTGCTGCTCGCCCTCTACAACCTCTCCCGGGGGTTCGCGGACAACGGCGCCACCCCGCACGCGTACGAGCTGATCGCCGCCGACCGCTGGATGTTCGGCTGGCTGACGGACGGCCAGGTGCCGACCATCTGGCTGCAGGACCACCTCTACGACCCGGACGGCATCCACTGGTGGGACGTCCTGGTCAGCTGGGTGTACTTCTCCCACTTCGTGGTCACCCTGACCGCCGCGGTGGTGCTCTGGCTGCGCAGCCGCGCCCGCTGGGGCGCCTTCATGCGCCGCTGGGGCTTCCTCTGCGCGGCCGGTCTGGTCACCTACTTCGCCTACCCGGCCGCGCCGCCGTGGTGGGCCGCCCAGTACGGGATGCTCTCGGACGTCGCCCGGATCTCCACCCGGGGCTGGCGCGAGTTCGGCATGCACGGTGCCGGCAACCTGCTCAACGCCGGCCAGATCGCCTCCAACCCGGTTGCCGCGATGCCGTCGCTGCACACCGCCTGGGCGCTCTTCGTGGTGGTCTTCTTCCTCGGCGCGACCCGACGCCGCTGGTGGCCGCTGCTGCTCTGCTATCCGCTGGCGATGACCTTCACGCTGGTCTACGCCGGTGAGCACTACGTGATCGACGTCCTGGTCGGCTGGGCGTACGTCGGGCTGACCTTCCTCGTGGTCGGACTGGCCGAACGGTGGTGGGCGGCCCGCAGGGCACGTCGGCACACCGGTGGACCCGAACCCGTGGACGGCGGTCCGGAGCCGGAGTCGGCGGCGACCCCCGACCCCGCGCCGACCGGCACAGTCCCGGGCCAGGCCGGACCGGGCGCGACACCGGCGTCACCTGCGCCGGTGACGTCGGGTCCGGCGCCGGAGACGCCCGGCCCGGAGCCGGACCGGACGGTCAGCCTCGGGCGCTGACCCGGGCCGAGCGGGCCCGCGCGGTCAACTCGGCCGCCAACGCCCACGCCTCGTGCACGTCGCGGTCCTGGGCCGCCGCGCTCGGCCCGCCGGCGGTGTCCGCGTAGACGGTCGCCAACCGTAGCCGCCGCTGCAGCGGACCCTGCACGACCCGGACGGACTGGATCCGGGCGTACGGCACGATGAGCAGCTCCCGGGTCAGCAGCCCCGACCGGACCGCGAAGACCCGTGCGGAGAGACCGGCGCCGAATGCGTTCCGGGCCACCGGATGCACCCAGCGGGCCCGGGCCGGCGGCGGGGTCAGCGTGCCGGTCAGCGCCACCCCCGGCAGCACCTCGGCGACGATGCGCTGGGCGGTGGGCAGGTCGCCGACCGGCAGCAGCCGGTCCGGCTGCTGCCGGTCGGTCGACTCGCCGGCCGCGTACCCGGCGACCGACAGCCGTAGCCGCAGCCAGCCCTTCATCCGCCAGAGCAGCGGCCAGGTGACGGTGATCGCCTGCAGCCGGTTCAGTGGTACCGCCTGCGCCCGGGTCTCCAACAGTCCCTGCCGGATCCGCAGCGCGGCGTCGTCCCGGGCGAGCCGGAAACCCCAGTCGTCGAGGACCCGCCGGATCGGCTGGAGGATCACCCCGGCCATCGCGGTGAGCGTGCTGGCCACCGCGATGAACGACCACGAGCCCTCGGTGAGGAACTGCACCAGGACGAACGCGACGCCGAACGGCAGCAGGAACGCCTGCGGGGTGAGCAACTGGCTGACCAGCAGGTCCCGGTTCGACACGGTGTGCAGGTGCCGGCCGGGGAGCGTACCGGCGCCGATGGTGATCCCCGGCAGACCCGGCACCGGCACGGCCGGCGTCGCCGTACCGGCGGCTCCACCGGCAGACGCGGGACCGGGCGGTACGGCGTCCGGCGTGGCGGCCACCCCGGTCGCCTGCTCCGGCCCGGGTCGGGGGGCCGGACCGGCGAGGCTCAGCAGCCGTTCCCGGAGCGCGACCGCGTCGGTCACCGTGAGGTACGCCAGCGGAGCCTCCGTCTTGCCGCCGCCGACCACCTCCAGCCGGAGTTCGGCCAGCCCGCTGAGCTGTGCCAGCAGCGGCCGGACCACCTCGACCGCCTGCAGCCGTTCCAGCGGGATCGCCCGGGTCCGCCGCCACACCAGGCCCTCGTGGATGCGCAGCTCCCGGCCGACCACGTGGTAGCCGGTGTTGTACCAACTGACCACCGAGAGCACCAGCGCGCCGAGCACCAGTACGGCGACCAGCACCGCGAACCAGCCGAACCCGACCCGGGACAGCGTCGACCAGGAGAGCGCGGCGACGATGACCACCAGCGACTTCGCGCCGTGCAGCAGCGGGCTCAGCGGATGCAGCCGCCGGCGTGGCTCGGCGGCCTCGCCGCCGCTCACAGACCCTCCGCCCGATCCTCGCCGAGGGCGGTGAGTCGGTCGCGGAGCCGGGACGCCTCGGCCGGGGGCAGGCCCGGCACCCGCGCGTCGCTGGCCGCGGCGGCGGTGTGCAGCTGCACGGTGGCCAGGCCGAAGGCCCGTTCCAACGGCCCGGCGGTGACGTCGACGAACTGCATCCGGGCGTACGGCACGATCGACAGTCGCCGGACCAGCAGACCGTGCCGGACCAGCAGGTCGTGGTCGCGTTCGGCGTACCCCCAGGCGCGGACGGCACGCACGATGACGACCACCCGCCACAGTGTCAGCCCGACGGTCAGCCCGATGCCCAGCCCGAACAGCCAGTGTCCGGTCAGCGCGAGGCCGATGCCCAGACCGGTCAGGACCACCAGCACGGTGATGCCGAGCTGCACCGTCTCCACCCAGATCAGGTTCTGCGAGACGGACCGCCACCGGACGGTCTCCGGCCACGGCTCCAACGGGTCGGTCGGCCCTGCCGACGACAGGTCCGGGTCGGCGGCGCCGGTGGTGGGTGGGCCGCTCGACGACAGGGCCGGGGCGGCGGGGCCGGGGAAGGACAGGTCCGGGACGGCCGGACCGGTGGTGGGCAGGTCGGGCTGGCGGCCGTCGCCACCCGGGTCGCCGTTGCGGTGCGCGTGGCCGGGTTCGCTCACGTCGTGTGCCTCGTTCGCTTCGCTCGCCTCACGTGTCGAGCGTAGGCGATCGGTCGACCGGGGCGACCTCACGGAGGAACCCGCGCGCCCCGAGGAAATCGCCGAGGAACTGCCGGTGCTCGGTGCAGGCGAGCCAGGTCTTCCGCCGGTCCGCCTCGTGCAGCCGGGGATTGTTCCAGCGCAGCGCCCAACTGGCCGCGGTACGGCAGCCCCGGGCCGAGCAGATCGGTGGTACCTCGCCGGGGGAGCTGTCCGTCACGGCGGCGAGTGTACGCCGTACCCGCCGACCCGCCCGGCGGGCAATCCTGGTTCTCCCTTCGCGGTCGGTCGAGCGGACGTGCGAGAGTTGGGGCGGCGCCCGTCGCCGACGCATCTGATCCCGTGACCCTGCTGTGGAGGACCGGTGGCCCAGCCGACCACGCCCGACGCCCCTGTTCCGCCCGACGTGGCCCGTGCCGCCCCCTCCCCGGGCAGCACCACGCCGGCCGAGGACGCCACCCTGCTCGAACGCGCGTTGTTCGAGGTCAAGCGGGTGATCGTCGGACAGGACCGGATGGTGGAGCGGATGTTCGTCGCTCTGCTGGCCCGGGGGCACTGCCTGCTGGAGGGCGTACCCGGGGTGGCGAAGACCCTCGCCGTGGAGACCCTGGCCAAGGTGGTCGGTGGCACCTTCGCCCGGGTCCAGTTCACCCCGGACCTGGTGCCGGCCGACATCGTCGGTACCCGGATCTACCGGCAGTCGAGCGAGAAGTTCGACGTCGAACTCGGGCCGGTCTTCGTGAACTTCCTGCTCGCCGACGAGATCAACCGGGCGCCGGCCAAGGTGCAGTCCGCGCTGCTCGAGGTGATGTCCGAGCGGCAGGTGTCGATCGGCGGGCAGACCCATCCGGTGCCGGACCCCTTCCTGGTGATGGCGACCCAGAACCCGATCGAGCAGGAGGGCGTCTATCCGCTGCCGGAGGCGCAGCGGGACCGGTTCCTGCTGAAGATCATCGTCGGGTACCCCACCGACGTCGAGGAGCGGGAGATCGTCTACCGGATGGGGATCAGCGCGCCGGAACCCTCGTCGGTGCTCACCCCGGTCGAGCTGATGGCGCTGCAGCAGAAGGCCGACCAGGTCTTCGTCCACAACGCCCTGGTCGACTACGCGGTCCGGCTGGTCCTCGCCACCCGGACCCCGGCCGAGCACGGCATGCCGGACGTGGCTCAGCTGATCCAGTACGGCGCCAGCCCGCGTGCCTCGCTCGGCATCGTCCGGGCCACCCGCGCGCTCGCCCTGATGCGTGGTCGGGACTACGCGCTGCCCCAGGACGTCCAGGACATCGCCCCGGACATCCTCCGGCACCGGTTGGTGCTCAGCTACGACGCGCTCGCCGACAACATCCCGGCCGACCACGTGGTGGACCGGATCATGTCGACCATCCCGCTTCCCTCGGTCGCGCCCCGG
This sequence comes from Plantactinospora sp. B24E8, assembly GCF_039871735.1. Classification (NCBI taxonomy): domain Bacteria; kingdom Bacillati; phylum Actinomycetota; class Actinomycetes; order Micromonosporales; family Micromonosporaceae; genus Plantactinospora; species Plantactinospora sp. B24E8. The sequence continues at coordinate 102,590 of NZ_JBDPMH010000012.1, read as the reverse complement.
CAGCACGCCACCCCGACCGGAGCCGCGCCCGGGATGCCGCACGGGCCCGGCCCCGGGCCGGTCTCACCGGTCTCCGGCCCGGCCTGGCCGGGACGCCCGCCGGCATGATCGACCGGACCGCGATCAGCGTCAACCCGGGCCGCGCCGAGGCGGTCCTGTCCCGACTCCAGCTGCTGGTCACCCGGAAGCTGGACGGCCTGCTCCAGGGCGACTACCTCGGCCTGCTGCCCGGGCCGGGCACCGAGGCGGGGGAGTCCCGGGAGTACCGCCCCGGCGACGACGTACGCCGGATGGACTGGCCGGTGACCGCCCGGACCACGGTGCCGCACGTCCGGCGTACGGTCGCCGACCGGGAGCTGGAAACCTGGCTGGCGGTGGACCTGTCGGCCAGCCTCGACTTCGGCACCGGACGGTGGTTGAAGCGGGACCTCGTCATCGCCGCGTCGGCGGCGATCGCCCACCTGACCGCCCGGGGCGGCAACCGGATCGGCGCGGTGATCGGCAGCGGTGGTCATCGCCCCGGTGCCGGTACGCCCGACGTGCTGCGGCTGCCCGCCCGGCCGGGCCGCAAGGAGGCCCAGGGGCTGCTCCGGACCATCGCCGGGATCGAGATCCAGCCGGGGCGTACCGACCTCGGTGCCCTGATCGACGCGCTGAACCGGCCGCCCCGGCGGCGCGGCATGGCGGTGGTGATCTCGGACTTCCTGGCTCCGCCGGAGCAGTGGGGTCGCCCGGTACGCAAACTCGGTGTCCGGCACGACGTGCTCGCGATCGAGGTCGTCGACCCGCGTGAGCTGGAGTTGCCGGACGTCGGGGTGCTGCCCGTGGTCGATCCGGAGACCGGTGAGCTGCACGAGGTGCAGACCGCCGACCCTCGGCTGCGGCAGCGGTACGCCGCCGCGGCCGCCGCCCAACGCGCCGCGATCGCCGACGCGTTGCGCGCCGCCGGCGCGGCGCACCTGCGGCTGCGTACCGACTCTGACTGGCTGCTGGACATGGTGCGGTTCGTCGCGGCGCAGCGACACGCCCGTACCCGGGGGACGACTCGATGATCCGTTTTCTTGAACCGTGGTGGCTGCTCGCCGTCCTGCCGGTGCTCGCCCTCGCCGGCGCGTACGTCTGGCGGCAGTTCCACCGCCGGACGTACGCGATGCGGTTCACCAACGTGGAGCTGCTCCGTACCCTCGCCCCGAAGGGGTTGGGCTGGCGGCGGCACGCCGCCGCCGGGGTGTTCCTGCTCGCCCTGCTGGTCCTCGCCACCGGCATGGCCCGCCCGTCGGTGGACCGGAAGGAACCGCTGGAACGGGCGACGATCATGCTCGCCATCGACGTCTCGCTGTCGATGGAGGCCGACGACGTGGCGCCGAACCGGCTGGAGGCGGCCCAGGAGGCGGCGAAGCAGTTCGTCGGCGAGTTGCCGCCGAGCTACAACCTGGGACTGGTGGCCTTCGCCAAGTCGGCGAACGTCCTGGTCCCGCCCTCCAAGGACCGGGGGGCGGTCACCCAGGCCATCGACGGCCTGGTGCTGAGTGAGGCGACGGCGACCGGCGAGGCGGTCTTCACCTGCCTGGAGGCGATCCGGTCGGTGCCGGCGGACGGCGCGCAGGGCATTCCGCCGGCCCGGATCGTGCTGCTCTCCGACGGTTACCGGACGGCCGGACGGTCGGTCGAGGAGGCCGCGGCGGCGGCCCGGGCGGCGAACGTCCCGGTCTCGACGATCGCCTTCGGCACCGACTCCGGTCAGGTCGAGATCGGTAACCAGGTGCAGCGGGTGCCGGTCGACCGGCTGGCGCTCGCCGAACTCGCCGAGACCACCCAGGGGTTCTTCTACGAGGCGGCCTCGGTCACCGAGCTGAAGCAGGTCTACCAGGACATGGGCAGCTCGATCGGGTTCCGGACCGAGGCGCGGGAGATCACCCACTGGTACGCGGGGATCGCGCTGCTCCTGGCGCTCTGCGCGGCCGCGATGAGCCTGCTCTGGACCTCGCGGCTGGTGTAGCGGACGTCTCGTGGATCCCGGCCTGCCCGGCCGGGATCCACCGGGCGCCGGTACCCCTCGGCGGGCGGCCGGCGGGCGCCGGTCACGGCGTGGCGCGGACCAGCACGAAGAGGACCACGACCCAGGCCGCGGCGAGAGTGAAGCCCAGCGGGGCGACGTAACGGTGCATGATTCTGCTCTCCGGGTGGCGACTGAGACTCTCCGGAACCGGCGCGGGGCCGGACGACGGGTGAATCTGGGGATCAGCGGACGCGCACACGAAGTCGTGACCGGACAGCTCCACGTTGACGACTCGGATCCGACGGGAACCGGGACGCGCAGCGCACCGGCGTACCCGGAGGACCGGGCGGGCGATGCGGCGGGGTGGAGCGAGGCTGGGTCAGTCGGCCGGGTGAGTCAGGGCTCAGGCGGACTGACGAGCGGCCCGGCCACGACTGGGAGGATCGCTATCTCGCACAGCGATCACCTCCAACACGTCGACGGGGCCGGGAACGGGAGTCATCGTACACCCGGGCGGTCGTCGGGCTGAAATCGACGGACGTCCTCCCGACTGTCGCTCATCCGACGCCGTCGCGGTGCCGACCGACGGTCCGCCCTGGGTCCGGTCCGTCCGGCCGCGACCACCTCGGCCCCGGGCCCCGGACGCCCGACCAGACCTGCCAGGACCAGGCCGAACAGCGGCAGCCAGGCCAGCCGGGCGAGCAACCAGCCGGCACCGTCCGGCGCGGTGTGCAGTCCGGGTACGCCGTCGACCCCGGCCAGCCGGGCGCCGAGCGCGCCCACCGCGGTGACTCCCAACAGGACGCTCTGGTGCCCGAGGTAGATCCCCATCGCCGCGTCGTTGACCCGGCGTACCCGACGCCACCGGTGCGGCCGGGACAGCCAGCCGGCCAGCCGGGGGCGGACCATCAGCGCCACGCCGACCTGGGCGAACGCCAGACAGACGGTGAACAGCGACGGCGGGTCCAGGTTGGAGAAGCCGTCGCCCGGCACGCCGACCGCGCTGGCCGGGTAGCCGGCGAAGAGCACCAGCACCGCCATCCCGGCACCGCCGCCGAGCAGCAGCAGGCCGCCGGTACGCCGTTGCCCGACGTCTCCGGCCGGGTTGTCCCGGGCCAGCGCCAGACCGAGCAGGTACGGCACCGACCAGGCGGCGAGCAGTGCCACCGGCACCCGCCAGCCCCCGTCCGCGGGACCGGCGCCGCCGTCCGGGCCGGTCAGCCGGCCGACCAGGTCGGTCACCGCGACCGTCGCGACCGCGAGTGCGGCGGGCCGGACCGTCCCGTGCCGGTCCAGGGCGCGGGACAGCGGGCCGGTCAGGGCGAACAGCACGGACAACGGCAGTAGGAACCACAGTGGACTGACCAGCAGCGTCCCGGCGGTGCGCAGGGTCGCCGCCGGCACGCCCGACGCCGCCGCTCCGGCCAGCACCACCGCCCAGCCGCCGAGCAGGACGGTGACCGGTCGGACCAGCCGACCGAGCCGCCGCCGCAGCCAGCGGCCCGGCTCCACACCCCGCCCGGTGGCCGCCCCGAGCGACCGGGCCGAGGCGTACCCGCCGACGAAGAAGAAGAGCCCGAGCGTCTGGAGCAGCCAGGTCACCGGCACCAGCTCCGGCATGGCGGGCAGCGGACTCGCCGTGGCCAGTGCGCCGTCCGGCGCCAGCACCAGGGCGGTGACCAGCCAGTGACCGAGCACCACCCCGGCGATCGCGTACGCCCGCAGCCCGTCCACCGCCCGGTCCCGGTCACCGGCCACCTGGAGCGGGGCCCGGCCGCCGGCGTCCGGTTGACGCCCGTCGCGGGTCATCGGGCGTCCGTCCCGGTCGTGACCGCCCCGGTGTCGAGCACCACCCGGGCGATCCCGCGCAGGGTGGCGCTGCCCGGCACCAGGTAGCCGTCGTGTCCACCGACCCGGTCGACCGGCAGCGACCGGGCACCGAAGCCCGGCGCCGCCGGCCTTACGCCGTGCCCGAGATCACCGAGCCGCAGCGGCGGGACCCGCCGGATCCAGTCGTCCGGTGCCTCGGCGGCCCAGACGGTGGCCCCGGTGCCCAGCTCCCGGGCCCGGTCCACCCCCATTCCCACCCCGCCGACGCTCACCAGGGCGGTCACCTGGGTCGGCAGGCTGGGCGCGGCGAGCCCGACCAGCAGCGCACCGTAGCTGTGCCCGACCAGCGTCACCGTCGCCGCCGGACGGTGCCGGACCAGCACGTCGACCAGTCCGACCAGGGCCGGTACCCCCGCCCGGGCACTGTCCGGGCGGGCCGCCGCCAGGCCGATCCCGTCCGGCGGGTCGTAGCCCAACCAGGCCAGTACGGCGACCCGGGCACCGGGCCCGGTGGCACGCAGTTCGTCGTACAGGGCCCGGGCCTGGGCGGCCGGGGCGCGTCGGGTCACCCCGCCCAGTCCCCGGTCGAAGTCACGCAGTGTGTTGGCCACCCCGGGCACCAGCACCACGATCCGGTCGGCGGCGGCCAGGTCACCCAGCACCTCCACGATCCGGCCGTCGCCGTGCGGGTCGAAGGCCAGGAACGTCCGGCCGGACGCGACCCAGTCGGCGTACGGCGCCCCGGCGGCCCGCATCGCCGCGGCCACCGACGGACAGTTGCCCACGAAGCCGACCGGCACCGTCGGCGGACCCGCCTCCGCCGGCGGTGGCACCAGCAGACCCAGGGCCAGCAGGCCACCCACCGTGCCGCGTGCCGCTCGTCGCCACACCATTCGTCCCGTCCCCCTTCACACCGCCGCCGGCCGGCACGACCGGTCGGGATGGGCTCAGCGTGCGACGGTGGTGGGGGTCGGGTCGTCACCCCACGGAGCGGCTACCAGGGGACCAGGGCGGCGTCCGGAGGACTACTCGCCCGCCGTGACCAGCCCGGACTCGTACGCGACGACCACCGCCTGGGCCCGGTCCCGCAGGTTGAGCTTGGCCAGGATCCGGCCGACGTGGGTCTTCACGGTCTGTTCGGCGACGAACAGGTCACCGGCGATCTCGGTGTTGGAGCGGCCCCGGGCGATCAGCCGGAGCACCTCGGTCTCCCGGGGGGTGAGCCCGACCAGCGAGGTCGGCCGGGGCCGATCCGCCCGGCCGGGGCGGGCGGCGAACTCGGCGATCAGTCGCCGGGTCACCGCCGGGGCGAGCAGCGCGTCGCCGGCGGCGACCACCCGTACCGCGTGCACCAGGTCGGCGGCGGGGGCGTCCTTGAGCAGGAAGCCGCTCGCCCCGGCCCGCAACGCCTCGTAGACGTAGTCGTCGAGGTCGAAGGTGGTGAGGATGAGGACCCGTGGACCGTCCTGGTCGGGTCGGTCCCCGACCAGTTGCCGGGTGGCGGCCAGCCCGTCCAGCACCGGCATCCGGATGTCCATCAGGACGACGTCCGGGTCCAGCCGGCGGGTGGCGGCGACCGCCTCGGCACCGTTGGCGGCGTCGCCGACCACCAGCAGGTCGGGTTGGGCCGCCAGCAGCGCCCCGAAGCCCTGCCGCACCATCGCCTGGTCGTCGGCGATCAACACCCGGATCAACGGCTCTCCTCCGCTCGGTACGGCAGGTACGCGCGTACCGCGTACCCCTGGTCGGTCGGTCCGGCGGTGAGCGTGCCGCCGAGCAGCCGGGCCCGCTCGCGCATGCCGGTCAGTCCGTGCCGGGGCCCACGGTCGACGCCGGCTCCCCGACCGCCGGAGCCACCCGGTCCGGCGGGCCCGTTGCGGACGTCGACGGTCAGCGCCGTCCCGTCGGTGTCCAGGGTGACCCGCACGGCGGCACCCGGGGCGTGCCGGGCGGCGTTCGCCAGCGCCTCCTGGACGATCCGGTACGCGGCCAGGGCGACCGCCTCGGGTGGCTGTCCGGCCGGGTCCACCGGCGTGACCGGTCCGGCGGGGTTCCCTGCCGGCCCGGCCCCATCGGTCGCCCCGACCCCGTCCGCCGGCTCGGGGCCGTCGGTCCGGTCCGTCGGCGGGGGGTGGACCGGGCGCCGGCCGTCGCCCCACGGGCTGTCGACCGTCACCGACATCCCGGCCCGGCGGGCCGCCTCGACCAGCTCCGGCAGCTCGGCCAGCCCCGGCTGGGGCGCCGTCTCCGGGGTGGTCGACTCGCTGCGCAGTACGCCGAGCAGCCGGCGCATGTCGGTCAGCGCCTCCCGGGCCGAGCCGGCGATCGCGCTGAACTCGGCGCGAGCCGGCTCGGCCAGCCCGGTGAGCCGGTACGGCGCGGTCTCCGCCTGCACCGCGATCATCGACATGTGGTGGGCCACCACGTCGTGCAGCTCCCGGGCGATCCGGGTGCGTTCCTCCAGCACGGCCCGGCGGGCCTGCTCCAGTTCGCTCCGCTCGGCCTGCTCGACCAGGGCACGCTGGCTCTGTCGGCGACGTCGCACCTGGTCGCCGAGGATCAGCAGCACCGCGAGGAACACGGTGACGCCGTGCGCGTTCGCGGAGTTGGCGGTGAGGCCGTACACCGGCAGCAGGGTGAGCAGCCCCGCCCAGGCCGTCACCCCGGTGTCGGCCCGGCCGGCCACCAGCAGGAGCACGAACAGGAAGACGATGATCTGCACCGGATTCCACGGCCAGGCCTCGTCCCTGGTCGTGTTGAACGTGCCGAACAGGATCGCCAGGTAACCGACCCGCCAGGCGAGCAGCGGGCGGTACGGGGCCAGCGCCGCCGGCAGGGTGGAGCCGACACCGATCAGCACCGCGGCCGGCACCGGCAGTTTCCGCTCGTCCGTCAGGTACTGCGCGGCGGCGGCGGTCAGCCCGACCAGCACCAGCAGCAGCACCGGGACCAGGTACCCCCGGATCCGCCGCCACCAGCGGCGTGGGCGGACCGGGGTGGCCGGTGGATAGTCCGGGCCGACCAGCAGACGCCGCAGGTCACCCAGGGCTGTCCGCAGTACCTCGCCGGTGCCGTCCTCCACCACCGTCAGGGTACGGGCGGACGATCTCCCCGTCCTGCCCCCTGGGTGCGATTCCGCACGTCATACCCGGGTACGACGCGCCCCGGTTACTGATTACCTGCCGGTAGCGCCTAGTCTCCATCGCGCACCACCGTGCGCATACGTCACGTCAGAGGAGGAGACACCGTGGCCCGAACTGTGCTGGTGACCGGGGGTAACCGGGGCATCGGCCTGGCCATCGCCCAGGCTTTCGCCAAGCAGGGGGACCGGGTAGCGGTGACCCACCGGAGTGGCAACCCGCCCGCCGACCTGTTCGGCGTCAAGTGTGACGTCACCGACGCCGACCAGGTCGACGCCGCCTTCTCCGCCGTCGAGGCGGAGTTCGGCCCGGTCGAGGTGCTGGTCGCGAACGCCGGCATCACCAAGGACACCCTGCTGATGCGGATGTCCGAGGAGCAGTTCACCGACGTGCTCGACACCAACCTGACCGGCGCGTTCCGCTGTGCCAAGCGGGCCGCCACCAGGATGGTCCGGGGCCGCTGGGGCCGCATGATCTTCATCTCCTCGGTGGTCGGCCTCTCCGGCGGCGCCGGCCAGGTCAACTACGCGGCCAGCAAGGCCGGCCTGGTCGGGGTGGCCCGGTCGATCACCCGCGAACTCGGCACCCGCAACATCACCGCCAACGTCGTCGCGCCCGGCTTCATCGACACCGACATGACGGCGGTGCTCGGCGACGACCGCAAGGCGGAGATCCTCAAGTCGATCCCGGCCGGCCGGATGGCCAGCGCCGACGAGGTCGCCGGCGTGGTCACCTGGCTCGCCTCCGACGCCGCGGGCTACATTTCCGGCGCCGTCATCCCGGTCGACGGTGGCCTCGGCCTGGGCCACTGACCGCCGGCGGCGTCACCGCTTCACCTTTTCAGCCCGAGCGCAGGGAGGATCTGCACGTGTCTGGACTGCTGGCCGGCAAGCGGCTGCTCGTCACCGGAATCATCACCGACCAGTCGATCGGCTTCTCGGTGGCGAAACTCGCCCAGGAGGCCGGGGCGACCGTGGTGCTCACCGGCTTCGGCCGGATGTCGCTTGTCGAACGGATCGCCAGGCGGCTGCCCGAGCCCGCCCCGGTGATCGAACTCGACGTGACCAACACCGAGCACCTCGACACCCTCGCCGACCGGGTCCGTGAGCACGTCGACGGGCTGGACGGGGTGGTCCACTCCATCGGCTTCGCGCCGCAGAGCTGCCTCGGCGGCGGCTTCCTCGACGCGCCCTGGGAGGACGTGGCGACCGCGATCCACGTCTCGACGTACTCCTACAAGTCGCTGGCGATGGCCGCGCTGCCGCTGATGCCGCCGGGCGGCGCGGTGGTCGGGCTCACCTTCGACGCCACCAAGGCCTGGCCGGTGTACGACTGGATGGGTGTCGCCAAGGCCGGACTGGAGTCCGCCTCCCGCTACCTGGCCCTGCACCTGGGCGCCAAGGGGATCCGCAGCAACCTGGTCTCCGCCGGTCCGCTGCGCACCATGGCGGCGAAGTCGATCCCCGGCTTCGAACAGTTCGAGAACGCCTGGACCGAGCGGGCCCCGCTGGGCTGGAGCCTGACCGACCAGGAGCCGGCGGCCCGGGCCTGCCTGGCCCTGCTCTCCGACTGGTTCCCGGCCACCACGGGTGAGATCGTTCACGTCGACGGCGGCTACCACGCCCTCGGTGCCGGCAAGATGTGAGGAATGGGCCCTTTCTGATGCCGGGCGGTAGCCGGCAGCGCGGAAGGGCCCCCTCCTGACCGCTCCGAGCGGCGGGCAAGAATGGGTGGCATGTCGTACGACGCGGTGGTGTTGATTTCGTTCGGCGGCCCGGAGCGGCCCGATGACGTCCTGCCGTTCCTGCAGAACGTGACCCGGGGTCGCAACGTGCCGCCGGAGCGGCTGGCCGAGGTCGCCGAACACTACCGGCACTTCGGCGGCGTGTCGCCGATCAACCAGCAGAACCGGGACCTGCTCGCCGCGATCCGGGCCGACTTCGCCGCCCACGGTCTCGACCTGCCGGTCTACTGGGGCAACCGGAACTGGCATCCGATGCTCGCCGACACCGTCGCGCAGCTGCGCGACGACGGTATCCGGTCCGCGCTCGGCTTCGTGACCAGCGCCTACGCCGGCTACTCGTCGTGCCGGCAGTACCTGGAGGACATCGCGGCCGCGCGGGCGGCGGTCGGGCCCGACGCGCCCCGGATCGACAAGCTGCGGCAGTACTGGGACCATCCCGGATTTGTCGAGCCGCACGCCGACGCGGTCCGTACCGCGCTGGCCACCCTCGACCCGGCCCGCCGGGCCACCACCCGGCTGGTCTTCACCGCCCACTCGATCCCGGTCTCGATGGCCGCCAGCGCCGGACCGGAGGGCGGCCGGTACGAGGCCCAGCTGCGGGAGACGGCCGCGCTGGTCGCCGCCGCGGCCGCCCCCGACCTGGGGTACGACCTGGTCTGGCAGAGCCGTTCCGGACCGCCCCAGGTGCCGTGGCTGGAACCGGACATCAACGACCACCTGCGCAACCTCGTCGCCGAAGGGGTCACCTCGGTGGTCGTCAGCCCGATCGGTTTCGTCTCCGACCACCTGGAGGTGGTCTGGGACCTGGACACCGAGGCGGCCGACACCGCCAAACAGCTGGGAATGGACTTCGTCCGGGCCGGCACCCCCGGCACCGACCCGCGGTTCGTCACGATGGTCCGGGAACTGGTACTGGAGCGGCTCGAACCGGCAACGGCGGTGCCGCGCCGGGTCGCCGGTCCGGCCGACCGTCCCCGGCTGCCGGTCTGGGACACCTGTGCGGTCGACTGCTGCCAGCCACCCCGGCGCCCCGGGCCGCGTTGATCCACGCCACGATGAACCGTGGCCGGCCCCCCTACCCTCCGAACCTTCGGGAGAGACATGAAGCAGGCACGCCAGTGGGCCGTCCGACACGGAGGCGCGGCATGATCGAGCGCAAGCCGGTGCAGAGCTGGCTCACCGACATGGACGGCGTATTGGTGCACGAGGGGCAGCCGGTGCCCGGCGCCCCCGAGTTCGTCAGCCGGCTGCGTGCGTCCGGCAAGCCGTTCCTGATCCTCACCAACAACTCGATCTACACGGCGCGGGATCTGCAGGCCCGGCTGAACCGGATGGGCTTCGACGTACCGGAGGAGTCGATCTGGACGGCGGCGCTGGCCACCGCACAGTTCCTGGCCGACCAGCGGCCCGGCGGCACCGCGTACGTGATCGGCGAGGCCGGGCTGACCACCGCCATGCACGCGGTGGGGTACGTGCTCAGCGACTACGCCCCGGACTACGTGGTGCTGGGTGAGACCCGGACCTACAGTTTCGAGGCGATCACCAAGGCGGTCCGGCTGATCGACGGCGGGGCCCGGTTCATCTGCACCAACCCGGACCCGACCGGTCCGTCGACCGAGGGGGCGCTGCCGGCCGCCGGCTCGGTCGCCGCGATGATCTCGAAGGCGACCGGGGTGGAACCGTACTTCGTCGGCAAGCCGAACCCGATGATGATGCGTTCGGCGCTGAACACCATCGACGCGCACTCCGAGACCACCGCCATGATCGGTGACCGGATGGACACCGACATCCTCTGTGGCCTGGAGGCGGGGCTGGAGACGATCCTGGTGCTGACCGGGATCAGCACCCGGGCGGAGGCCGAGCGGTACCCGTACCGGCCGTCCCGGATCGTCGGCTCGGTCGCCGACCTGATCGACGAGATCTGATCCCGCCGCGGTCGCCTGCCACGCGATCGTGGGCGCGTCGCTGTGCACGAGTCGGTCGACGTTCTTCCACTATCTGCTCCGGCATCCCGAGCCTGTCGAGGAAGGCGTCGACCGCCGACTCTTCCCCGGCGAGCGGTTACGGTCGTTTGTCGGATTCGCCCTGTACGTTGCCGGAGGGGTGCTCGCTACCTGGTCGCCCCACTCACGGGCGAGACGCCGCTCGCCCGGCGGCGGGCCCACCGCCCACCGCCCTCCGCCCTCCGCCGGCCGGGGGAATGGCCTCCGGGCTGGCGGGAAGACGGTGGGGTCGGCACGGTGGGGGGTGGTGACGATGGGCCGCGGCGCGAGGGCGAGCGGTATCGGCGTACGAGGTGGTTCGCCACGGAACCGGACGAAACGGCGACGTGTCTCGTTCGCCAGGTGGGCCGAGGAGCTCGCCAGCCAGGTGGGGGTGCTGCTGGGGCGGAAGGCCACCAAGGCGGGACGTAAACGTCCGATGAAGACCGAGCGTGGTGGCCGGCACACCACACGCAGCGTGCGCGCGGACACCCGGGGCATCGCGGGCACCCGGGTCAGCATGCGCAAGGGCCGGCGGATCGGGCGTGGTCGCAAGCGCATCCGTCCGGGCTGAGGATGGGCAGGCCGGGCTGGCCCGGCGGCTGGACCAGCTGAACAGGATGACAGGTGCGCGCGGGGAGGCGACGCGGCGGCTGGAGGGAGATCCGGATGAGCTACGAGGACTTTGTCGACGCGGTGGCGGAACGGGCACGCTTGTCGGCCCCGCAGGCGACGGCGATCAGCCACGCCACCCTGGAGACGCTGGCGGACCGGATCAGCGGCGGCGAGGCGGCGGACCTGGCCGCCCTGCTGCCGGACCGGCTGGCCGAGCACCTCGACAAACCGGCTTCCCGGGAGCCCGCCGACCCGTTCGGGCGCGGCGAGTTCGTACGGCGGGTGGCCGCCCGGGCAGACGTGGACGTGCCGGTCGCGAGCGCTGGTATCCAGGCGGTCTTCACGACCCTGCGGGAGGCGGTCAAGCTCCGCGAGTTCGAGGACATGGTGGCCCAGTTGCCGCAGGAACTCGGGGAGCTGTTGGCACCGGTCGGCCCGTCCGACGGTGGGCGCCGCTGGGGCCACTAGAACGCAATGTCGGTGTTCAGGGGGCCGGACGGACGGGGAGGCGCTCCACCGCGTCCGGTCACCCCGCCCAGTCCGGCTTCACCGCCATCATCCGGGCGGTCTTGTGCGGATCCGTCTCGACGAGGTCGCCCAGCGTCTCGTCGATCCGGCGCAGCACCTCGTCGTCGAGCCGTACGCCGGCCGCCTCGACGTTCTCGACGACCTGCTCCGGGCGGGAGGCACCGATCAGCGCGGTGCTGACCCCGGGCCGGCTCAGGGTCCAGGCGATCGCCAGCTGGGCCATCGACAGCCCGGCCTCGTCGGCGATCGGTCGCAGTCGTTGCACCCGGTCCAGCAGCGGCTCGCCGAGGACCCGCCGGATGAAGGTCGGGGCGCGGCCGGAGCTGGTCGCCCGGGACCCGGGCGGCGGCGCCTCACCCGGACGGTACTTACCGGTCAGGACGCCCTGGGCGAGGGGCTGGAAGGCGATCTGACCGATGCCCTCCGATACGCAGAGCGGCACCACCTCGGGCTCGACCACCCGCCAGAGCATGTTGTACTGCGGCTGGTTCGACACGATCCGGCGGCGGATCCCGAGCTGGTCGGCGACGTCCAGCGCGGCACGGATCTGTGCCGCCGTCCACTCCGAGACACCCAGATAGCGCACCTTGCCCTGCCGGACCAGGTCGTCGAAGGCGAGCAGGGTCTCCTCCAGCGGCGTACGGTCGTCGTACCGGTGCGCCTGGTAGAGGTCGACGTGGTCGGTGCCGAGCCGGCGCAGCGAGGCGTGGCAGGACTCGATGATGTGCTTGCGGGACAGGCCCCTGTCGTTCGGTCCGTCCCCGACCGGCAGACAGACCTTGGTGGCGATCTCCACCGACTCGCGGCGTACGCCCCGCAGCGCCTCGCCGAGCAGTTCCTCGGCGGCACCCCGGGCGTACACGTCGGCGGTGTCGAAGGTCGTGACACCGACCTCCAACGCGGCCCGTACGCAGCCCAACGCCGCCTCCCGGGCGACCGACTCGCCATGGGTGAGCCAGTTCCCGTAGGTGATCTCGCTGACCAGCAGGCCGCTGCGACCGAGATGGCGATGCTCCATGATCAATCACTCTAGCCTTCCCGCAGCCGGCACGTTGTCCCGCCGAGTCGGGCCTGGGCTGCCGGGTGGTCAGGCCGACAGCGGGGCGTTGCAGGCGGCGACGACGGCCCGCCGGCAGGCGGCGGTGAGCGGGCGCAGCGCCGCATCCCGCTGCCGCGCCTCGTGCGCGTTGACCGAACCGCCGGGTGCCGCGTGCTCGGCCAGCGCGAGTACCTGGTCGAGCACACTGGCCCGGGCGAACAGCCGGCGGGAGCGCGGGTCGAAGCCCGGCGGCAGGTCGACCGCGCTGTCCGGACGCCGCAGCGCGGCCAGCGCCCCGGCCAGCTCCGGGCGCCACTGCGCCACGTCGAGCCGGGCCAGCGCCGCGGTCGCCTCGGCCAGGCTGACCGAGAGCTCCGCCTCGGCCTCGGCGGCGCCGGGACTGCCCAGCGACGCGTTCGGCGCGTCCTCGGCCAGCGGGTGGACCCGCCACAGCACCGTCTCGAAGGTCACCCCGGACCCGGAGGTGTGGGTCCGTACCTCCGGGATCACACCCAGACCCCGGGCCACCACCGCCTCGCCGGCGAGCAGCGCGGCGGAGCTGAACGGCCCCGGGCCGGGCAGTCCGCGCGGATCGCCCGGGGCGGGCAGCACCAGCCGGATCTCGTCCGGCGAGAGCTTGGCGAAAACCGGGAGCGCCGCCCGCAGCGGTACGTCGGTCCAGGTGCCCGGCGCGTCGGCGACCAGGTGCTCCTCGCCACGCTCGATCTCGTCGGCGATCTCGTCGAACGGCACCAGGCCGGCGCGCCAGGCGCGTACCCAGGCGACAAAGCGGCTCGAGCGGCGCGCCGTCAGGGTCGCCGCGCCCGTTGCGGGGGACATGCGGCTAGGGTACGTGCTCAGCCCGCCCCTGTCTCCCGGCCCCGCGCGGCGGCGCGGCTACGTCACCCAACGTCCGGATGCGGCTAGCCTCGCCCCCCATGGGGAGAAGGTACGGCGACGACGTGCTCGCCGGGAACTGGCGACGGCGCCGGGTGGTACCCGAGGTGGACGCGGCACCCGATCTGGTCGTCGAGGACGCGGACTCGGGCTTCTGTGGTGCGGTGGTGGGTTTCGAGGCCGGGGCGGTGGTACTGGAGGACCGCAACGGACGGCGCCGCCACTTTCCGTTGCTGCCGGCGGCGTTCCTGTTGGACGGCGCGCCGGTGACGCTGCGTCGACCGGCAGCCCGGGCGGCAACGCCGGCCCGACGACGTACCGCCTCCGGCTCCGTCGCCGTGGCCGGGGTACGCGCCCAGGTCGCCAAGGCCAGCCGGATCTGGGTCGAGGGGATCCACGACGCCGCCCTGGTGGAGCGGATCTGGGGCGACGACCTGCGGATCGAGGGCGTGGTGGTGGAACCGCTGGACGGCATCGACGCGCTGGCCGAGCGGGTACGGGAGTTCGGGCCGGAACCGGGCCGCCGGCTGGGGGTGCTGGTCGACCACCTGGTGTCCGGGTCGAAGGAGAGCCGGATCGTGGCGGCCGTCACCTCGCCGCACGTCCTGGTCACCGGACATCCGTACGTCGACGTGTGGCAGGCGGTGAAGCCGGCGGTGGTCGGGATCCCGGCCTGGCCGGTGGTGCCACCGGGACAGCCGTGGAAGGAGGGGGTCTGTGCGGCGCTCGGCGTCGCCGAGCCGGCCGAGTTGTGGCGGCGGATCCTGGGGCGGGTGAACAGCTTCCACGACGTGGAGACCCCGCTGATCAACGCGATGGAACGACTGATCGACTTCGTGACCGAGCCGTCCTGAGCGCGGGTCGGTCCGCGTCGACCCGGCCGGTCCGACCCCGCTCAGCCGGGTTCGGCGGTCAGGTTGCGCTGCATCAGCACGGTGTCGAGCCAGCGGCCGTGTTTGTGACCGACCCGGACGAGCCGACCCACCTCGACGAAGCCGAACCGGCGGTGCAGCGCGGTCGAGGCCTCGTCGCCGCTGTCGGCGACCACCGCGATCATCTGCCGCGCCCCGGCGGCGGTGGCCGCCGGCAGCAGAGCGCCGAGCAGGGCCCGGCCGAGCCCCTGACCGGTCCGGTCCGGGGCGAGGTAGATGCTGTCCTCGACGGTGTGCCGGTAGGCGGGTTTGGGGCGGTACGGCCCGGCGTAGGCGTACCCGGCGACGACGCCGTCGACCCGGGCGACGAGGAAGGGCAGGCCCCGCCCGGTCAGGTCGGCGAGCCGCTGCCGCCACTGGCCGACGTCGGGCGGGGTCTCGTCGAAGGTCACCACACTGCCGGTGACGTAGTGGGCGTAGATCTCGGCGACCGCCGCCAGGTCGGCGGCGGTCGCCGGGGTGATCTCCAGGTCCGGGGGCGACACCGTCACCGCCCGCCGTACGGTTCCACACGACGGCGGTTCATCCGAGGTCGTCCGGGGTCCGGGTGAAAACGAAGGTGGCGATCTCCAGCGCGGTCACCCGGTCGGCCGGGTCCCGGCGTACGGTCAGGATCTCCCCGTCGTTCATCCCGATCCGGCCGCGCCACCGTCCGGCGGCGTCCCGGCCGAACCGCCACGCCACGGTGCCACCGGGCAGCAGGTTGGCGCAGACCAACTCCTCGGCGGTCGGATCCCAGGACAGTTCGTACTCCCGTCCCATCCACCACCACCGGCCGGTCAGGTCGGCGATCTCGGGTGGCGGCGGCGCGGTGGCCGGCAGCCAGGGACCGGGAACCGGCCCCGGCTCCAGGTCGAGCACCGTGCTGAGCAGGTGCCGGCCGAGCGTCGACAGCGCCCCGGACCGGAAGCCGTACGAGTTGGCGAAGCCGACGACGCCGGTCCGGGAGGGGCGGTGTACCGAGAGGGTCGCCACGTAGCCCGGCATCGAGCCGCCGTGTCCGACGTAGACCCGGTCGCCGAGGCGGTGCAGTTCCACACCGAGTCCGTAGCCGGCGGTCCAGGAGTCGAGGTCGGCGAGGACCGCCGGGGTACACATCTCGGCGAGCGTCTCCGGGGCCAGCACCTCCGGGTCCGGGTCGGCGAGGAACGCGGCCCAGCGGGCCAGGTCGGTGAGGGTGGCCCAGAGCTGTCCGGCCGGGGCCATCGCCCCGGTGTCGGTACGCGGCTCCTCCCGCAGCGTGCCGTGCCAGGGATGTACGACGTAACCCCGGGCGAACGGCTCGGTCGCCTGGTACGAGGTGCGGACCATCCCCAGTGGATCGAGTAGTCGGGACTGGACGAGTTTCCACCACGACTCGCCGGTACGGCGTTCCAGCACCGCCCCCAGCAGCCCGTATGCCAGGTTGGAGTAGTGGAAGACCCGGTGCGGCGGGTGGGTCAGCGTGTCGGCGGTGAGTCCGCCCAGCAGGGTCTCCAGGTCGGCTCCGGCGGACCGTTCCCACCAGTCGCCGTCGGGTTCACGCTGCAGGCCGCCGACGTGGCTGAGCAGTTGACGCAGCCGGACCGTGCCGAGTGGACCGTCGGGCAGGTGCCGCTCGAGTGGATCGTCCAGGTCGAGTCGTCCCTCGTCACGCTGACCGAGTAGCAGCGTGGCCGTCATCGTCTTGCTGATCGAGCCGATCCGGTACTGGAGATCCGGATGCGGGGCCGGGGTCCGGCCGGCGGTGGCGACGTGGACGAGTCGCCCCGCCCGGACCACGCCGATGATCAGCGACGGGGCGTGGCCGGCCGTCTGGGCCTGGCTGACCAGGGTGTCGACCCGGCGGATGGTCTCCGGCAGCAGCGGGGCGGTCTCCGGCGACGGGGTCACGGTCGTGCCTCCTTCGGCAGGTGGTCGGGTCCGTCTCCGAACCGCGGCGTACCGGCCGGCGCCAGGGTCGGCCCGTTGCCGACCCGGGAGTCCGGAACGTGTGCCCGTGTCCCGGGATCTTACCGTCGGCGATGCCCGCCGGTGGTCGTGACGTGCACCCGCGTGCCAGGATCGAGGGGTGGAGCCGCTCCTGTGGATTGTCCTGGGCGTCGTGCTCGCCGTGGCGGAGATCTTCACGACGACGCTCTTCCTTCTCATGTTCGGAATCGGGGCGTTCGCGGCGGCCGGCGCGGCGGCGCTCGGCGCCCCGGTGTCGCTGCAGGCCGTGGTCTTCGCGGCCGTCTCGGCCCTGACCCTGCTCTTCGCCCGGCCGGCCATTCGACGCAACCGGCAGTCGGAGGTGTCCGGGGACGGTGAGCAGGCGTTCGGCGTGGCGGCGATCGCGGGCAGCGCCGCGTTCGTGCTGGAACGGGTCGACGCCGACAGCGGGGTGGTCCGGATCGACGGTGAGATCTGGTCCGCCCGCGCCTACGACGCCACCCAGGTGATGTCTCCCGGGGAACGGGTCCGGGTGATCGAGGTCAAGGGTGTCACCGCGCTGGTCTGGCGCGACGAGTTCACCACCGACGAGCAAGCGGATAGCGAGAGGTGAGCGATGTGGAAAGTGTGATCGGTCTGGTGTTGGGCGCGGTGGCCCTGATCGTGGTGATCACCCTGATCCGGGCGGTACGCATCGTGCCGCAACAGCGTGAGGACGTGGTCGAGCGACTGGGGCGGTACAAGCGCACCCTCAAGCCTGGTCTCAACCTCCTCGTCCCGTTCGTCGACGCGGTCCGGACCAAGGTCGACATGCGGGAGCAGGTGGTCAGCTTCCCGCCGCAGCCGGTGATCACCTCCGACAACCTGGTCGTCTCGATCGACACCGTGCTGTACTTCAAGGTCGTCGACTCGGTGAAGGCGACGTACGAGATCTCGCACTTCCTCCAGGCCATCGAGCAGTTGACCGTCACGACGCTGCGGAACGTGATCGGCTCGCTGGACCTGGAGCGGGCGCTGACCAGCCGGGAGGAGATCAACCGGCACCTGTCGGGTGTGCTCGACGAGACCACCGGACGCTGGGGCATCAAGGTCACCCGGGTGGAGATCAAGGCGATCGAGCCGCCGCCGAGCATCCGCGACTCGATGGAGAAGCAGATGCGGGCCGAGCGGGACCGGCGGGCCGCGATCCTGAACGCCGAGGGGCACAAGCAGGCGCAGATCCTCACCGCCGAGGGTGAGAAGCAGGCGGCGGTGCTGCGCGCCGACGGTGACCGGCAGGCCCGGATCCTCCAGGCGGAGGGGCAGGCCAAGGCGATCCGTACCGTCTTCGACGCGATCCACCAGGCGAACCCGAGCCAGAAGGTGCTCGCCTACCAGTACCTGCAGGCGCTGCCGCAGATCGCCGACGGCCAGGCGAACAAGCTCTGGATCGTGCCGGCCGAGCTGACCAAGGCCCTCGAAGGGCTCGGCGGGGCGCTCGGCGGGCTGAGCCGGACAGCCGGGGACGAACCGCATGCCGCGGTCGACTCCGGCGCCGTCGAACGGGAGGCGGCCGAGGCGGCCGCGGCCGCGGCGGAGGCGGCGCGCGAGGTCACCGACGAGGTACGCGTCGCCGAGGCGCAGGTCGGCGGCACCGGGCCGCAGCAACTGCCGGCGCCGGAGCCGGTCTCGCCGGCGAGTCTGCTCGACGACTCCACTGTGGAGCAGCGGTCGACGGAGCGCGGCTGACCGACCCGCCGGCCCGGCCCGGGGGCAGCCCCGGGACGATTCGCCGGAAGCGTCCGCGCGGCACCCCGGCACCTGACACGATCGGTCCTAGCGACGGGTGGTGACCAGGAGCCGGGGCGCCGCAGCGGATGCGCCCGCGCCCACCCGCGTACCAGGTGAGCGAGGTGACGCGCGTGACCCACCCCTCGAAACCGGCAGAGCGCACCGCCGGTCCGGAAAACCCCTCCGAAACAACCAACGTCGCGGCAAAGCGGCCGAAGCGGCCGAGAAAGACCGAACCGGTCGTGACCGGCGGCGGGACGGCGATCGGCTACCAGGTCGACCGGTTCTCGGGTCGCTGGCCGTACGGCGGATTCACCCTGATGCGGTTCGGGTACGAACGCACCCCCGGCCGCCCCGCCAGCAACGCGACCTGGGCCTGGTCGGTACGCCGGGCCGCCCGCCGTGCCGTCTGGATCCTGCCCGGTTACGCCATTGTGTACGGTTCGGTGACCCTGGTCGGTGCCGGCGACGCCCCGTTCCTGGCCCAGGGCCGACCGGCGCACTTGCTCGGCTGGATCGGCGCGCTCTGGCTCGGCGTGCTCGCTGCGCTGGCGCTCACCGGTCTGCTGGTCGCCGCCCGGACCCGGCTGCTCGCCACCGCCGGGCTGCTGGTCGGGATCGCCGGGACGATGCTGCTGCTGCCGTTCGGCGGTCTCCCCGACGACTCGGCGACCTTCGGTACGTCCGGCCGGGTCATCGCGGTCATCGGCGGCGCGCTCTACTCCCTCGGTTGGGGACTGACCGGACTGGCCCTGTTCCGGTCCGGTGTCTTCAGCCGGGGCGACGGGGTCATGGTGATGATCGCGGCACCGATGCTCGGCGTCGGCGGGATGGTGGCCGCCGCGCTGCACAGCCTCGGCGCGGTGGTCCTGCTCGCCGCCGGGGTCGGGGTGGGCTGGCGGGCAGGCCGCCTGCTGCCGTCGACCGCGCGGGCCCGCCTGACCAGGGCGAGTCGCCCCGGCGCGGTGGCGGCAACCGTACCCGCCGGGGACGGGGTGGCGGTGGTCACCTCACCCGCCACCTCCTGACCGTGGGTGGGGTGTCAATCCGGTCTCCGCTGTCGTGTCGAGCGTCGCGGCCAACCGGCGGAGTACGTGGGAACGCCAGCCGCCGGACATGATGGCGAAGGTCCGCCGGTGGTCCGGGTCGTCCGGGTCGAAGCCGGAGTGTTCGACGAAGAGGCGGGTTCCCCGCCCCTCGGCGGCCAACGTCCAGCTGACCGTGCTGTCCAGGGTGCCGCCACGCCAGGCCAGCCGCAGTCGTCGCTCCGGATCGAGGTCGAGGACCTCGCAGTGCACGACGCCGTCGAAGCCCTGGTCCGGCCTTGGGTTGGTGCGGAAGGTGAACCGGTGTCCCGGCACCGGCTTGAAGTCGTTCGGCATGAACCAGCGGGCCAACAGCTCGGGGTCGGTGAGGGCGCGCCAGACCCGGGCGGGTGGATGCCCGAGGTACTGGTCGACCCGGATCACACCCTGGTCAGTGGTCATCGTCGCTCCTCTCGGCATCGAGCAGGTCACGCAGGTTGGTGAGCTTCTCCCGCCAGAACCGCTCGTACGGCGTCAGCCACTGCGCCACGTCGCGCAGCGGTTCCGGGCGCAGCGAGTACCGCCGCTGCCGACCGACCCGGCGTTCGACCACCAGCCCGGCGTCCTTGAGGACCTTCAGGTGTTCGGACAGGCTCGGGCGGCGCATGTCGAAGTGCTCCGCCAACTCCTGGACCGGACGACTCTCGTGGGCCAGGAGCAGGCCGAGCAGCTGCCGCCGGGTCGGGTTGGCCAGCGCGGCGAAGACGTCGACCTCAGACATCTGCGGTGGTCGCCTGGAGCACGATGCCGTTGCCGTCGGGGTCGTCGAAGGTGACGAACCGGCCCCAGGGCGCCTCCTGGACGCCGCCCTGGATCCGTACGCCCCGGCGGGTCAGTTCGGTGACGTCGCCGTCGAGGTCGTCGGTCTCCAGGACGAGGCCCCTGACCGAGCCGGGCGGCATGGCGTCGAACCAGGTGACCAGGGTGATCGAGGTGTCGGCGCCCTTCGGGGCGACCTGCACCCACCGTCGGTCGGGGCCCATCGGGTTGTCGCCGAGCAGGTCGAACCCGAGAACGTCGACGTAGAAGTCCCGGGCCCGGTCCTGGTCGGTCACCGGCAGGGAGAGCAGTTGGATTCGGCTGATCGTCATGGGTGGATCATAGGTAGGACATCTCCTACCAGTCAATGGTAGGAGATATCCTACGTGTCGCGTGGTCTCGTCCCGGCCGATCACGAAGATCGGGCCCGGAGGAGAATCGGGACGTGCCCGCTGACCAGACCGACCAGACCACTGACCCGTCCGGTGTTGTCGTCGAGGAGATCACCGACCCGGACGACCCACGGATCGCCGACTATCGGGCGCTGACCGACGTCGAGCTGCGTACCCGGTGGGAGCCGCCGCACGGACTGTTCATCGCCGAGGGCGAGCTGGTGCTGCGCCGGGCGCTGCGGGCCGGCTACCGGCCGCGTTCCTTCCTGGTCGACGCCAAGCGGGTCGACCAGCTCACGGACCTACCGACCGGCGGCGCACCGGTCTACGCCGCCAGCCAGTCGGTGCTGGAACAGGCGACCGGCTTCCACGTGCACCGGGGCGTCCTCGCCTCGTTCCACCGCCGGGAGCTGCCGAGCCCGGCGCAGGTGCTGGCCGACGCCCGCCGGGTGGCGGTGCTGGAGGACGTGAACAACCACACCAACCTCGGAGCGATCTACAGAGGGGCTGCGGCGCTCGGCATAGACGCGGTGCTGCTCTCGCCGACCTGCGCCGATCCGCTCTACCGGCGCAGCGTACGGGTCAGCATGGGCGAGGTGTTCGCGGTGCCGTACGCCAAGTTCGAGCGGTGGCCTGAGGGCCTGGACCAGGTACGGGACGCCGGCTTCACGGTCCTCGCGATGACGCCCGCCCCGGACGCCGTACCGATGCAGCGGCTCACCCCGGCGCAGCGGGAGCGGGCGGCGTTGCTGCTCGGGGCCGAGGGGCCGGGCCTCACCGCCGCAGCCCAGGCCGCCAGCGACGTACGGGTGGTCCTCCCGATGCGGCGCGGAGTGGATTCGTTGAACGTGGCCGCCGCCGCAGCGGTCGCCTTCTGGGAGCTGGGTCGCGACGACCCGCTGTGAGGCGGTTGCCGTTCGGGCGGCGTGCGGTGGACGGAGTTCGACCGGGGCGGGCACTTCGCCGCGATGGAGGTACCCGACCTGCTGGTCGCCGACATACGGACGTTCTTCCGGCAGCTCCGCGCGGAGACGTCCGCCTGATCCGGCCCGGCCCGCTGCGCACGGCGGCGCCTGATCCGGTCCGGCCCGGTCAGCAAACCCGGTCCGCAACGCGGCGCCGCTGGTCGCGCCCGTCGGCGGTCCGGCCGGGGGCGGTACCGTCGACCGCGTGTTTCCGACCGTGCGTGAGGTGTTGGCCCTCGATCCGGTCCGGCACGGCGGACCCCGGGTGGTCGCCGGGGCGGGCGGGCTCGACCGGCTGGTCCGGTGGGTGCACGCCGCCGAGGTCCCGGACATCGCCGCCCTGCTCAGCGGCGGCGAACTGGTCCTCACCACCGGCATCGGACTGCCCGCCGACGACCCCGGGCTGCGCGCCTTCATCGACGAACTGGCCGACGCCGGCGTCTCCGGGCTGATGGTCGAGCTGGGTCGGCGGTACTCGGGCACGGTGCCGAAGAGCATGGTGGCGGCGGCCGAGCGGCGCGGCCTGCCGCTGGTCGAGCTGTGCCGGGTGACGCCGTTCGTCCCGATCACCGAGGCGGTGCACGCGCTCATCGTCGACGCCCAGCTCACCGAGCTGCGGGCCACCGAGGAGATCCACCAGCGGTTCACCGAGCTGTCCGTGGAGGGGGCGGAACCGGCCGAGGTGGTCCGGCAGGCCGCCGAGCTGGCCGGCTGCCCGGTGGTGCTGGAGAACCTCTCCCGGCAGGTGCTCGGCTACGCCACCGCGGGGCAGAGCGCCGACCTGCTGCTGCGCGGCTGGGAGCAGCACTCCCGGCGGATCCGGCAGGTCGGCCGGACGGCGTACGACCCGGACGTGGGCTGGCTGGTCACCATGGTCGGCGCCCGGGGGCAGGACTGGGGCAGGTTGCTGCTGCGCTGGCCGGGCGACCTGTCGACGGGTGCCCCGACCCCGCCGAACCGGCTGACCATCCTGGTCGAGCGGGCCGCCTCGACCCTGGCGCTGGGCCGGCTGATCCGGCGCGACGCCGAGGGGCTGGAACGGCAGATCCACCGCAACCTGCTCACCGCACTGCTCGACCACAGCCGGCCGGTGGACGAGGTGGCGCTGCGGGCCCGGGCGCTCGGGGTTCCGCTGGATCGGCGGCACCTGGTCGGGGTGGTGGTCCGGTTCCGTGCCGATGAACCGGGGCCGACCCCGGCCCACCAGGCCCGGCTGAGTGACCTGGCAGAGGCGGTCAGCCAGGCGGTCCGGGACGCGGAGCTGTCCGGCCTGTCGAGCACCCTGGACGACCAGGCGGTCGGAGTGTTGCTGGCGCTGCGCGGCCCGGGCGACGAGGACGCCGCGCTGGCCGCCTTCGCGACCGCGCTGGACCGGGTACGCGACGGCGCGGGTCCGACCCTGGACCGGGTACGCGACGGCGCGGGTCCGACCCCGGCGGCGGCCCGGTCGGCGGGGGCGGTGATCGTGGCCGCCGGTTCCGGGGTGGCCGACCTGCGGGAGGCGCGACGCTCGCTGCTCGAGGCCCGGCAGGTCGCCGACGCGGCCCGCCGGGGCCGGCGGGACCTGCGGGTGTTCCGGCTTCCCCAGGTGGGGCTGGCCGGGCTGCTGCACCTGCTCCGGGAGGAGCCGAGGCTGCAGACCTTCGTCGAGCGGGAACTCGGCCCACTGCTGGCGTACGACGCCGAGCACCCCCGGGAGCAGTTGCTCGGCACGCTGCGCGGTTATCTGGAGAGCGGGCGGAACAAGTCGGCCGCCGCCACCGCCGCCCACCTGTCCCGTCCGGCGTTCTACGAACGGCTGGCCCGGATCTCCCGCATCCTGCACGTGGACCTGGACTCGGTCGACGACTGTCTCTCGCTGCACGTCGCGCTGCTCGCCCTGGACGCGGTACGGGACGGCTGAGCCGGTCGGCGTCCCGCGCCCCCGGGGGCGGTCAGGAGATCGCGGTGAGTGCCTTGGCGTACGTCGGCGGCACGAAGTGCGGGCCGGCCGGGGTGAAGACGTCGGTGGAGTTCGCCGCCGTCCACGCCTCGGCCGGCACCGCCGCCAGCAGGGTCCGGACCACGGCCGCGTCCCGCCAGTCGGGGTGCTCGGCGACCAGTCCGAGCGCGACCACCGACTCCTCCACCTCGCCGACGCACTCGAACGGCTTGTGGCCGTCGATGCCGAGCAGGTCGAGATAGCCGGGGGTCTGCGCCGGGTCGGCGAGCAGGTCGGCGCCGAAGATCCGGACGAGTCGCTCCCGGGGCATGAACGGGGCCAGCGCCAGGAAGATGAACCGGCACTTGGGGCAGTCCGCGCACCACCGCGCGCTCGGGTCGTGCAGCTTGAACGCGGCGTTGCAGCTGGTGACGACGTCGTCGTACCGGGTGAACCGGGCGAACAGCCGGGCGATGTGCAGTTCCGACAGCGGCCGCAGCAGCGAGAAGTACGGCTCGGCCAGCCCGGCGTGCCCGGCCAGCGCCGCCCGGAGCAGTCCCTCCGCCTCGACCCCCTTGGACCACTGGTGGTTGACCTCGTGACCGTTCCAGATCAGGTTCGGGTCGGAGGCGGAACGCTCGTTCGCCATCACCACCGGACCCAGCCCGTGCAGGACGGCGGTGGCGACGGCGATCAGCGAGTTGATCGCGGTGACCGGAATGTGCCCGTTCCGGGCGCCGGCCGCGTTCAGCGCGATCAGCTCCGGGTCGATCCGACGCCGGGCGGTCAGCGGGGTCAGCTCGGAGGCGTCGAAGACCGAGGTGATGATGTGGTTCGGGTTGACCGAGAACGGCACCGGGTCGAGGCCGGCCCGGCGCAGCGCCTCCAGGCTGACGATCGAGTCCTTGCCGCCGCCGACGGTGGAGAGCGGCCGTCGGTCGGAGTTGTCGACCGCGACCGGTTCGGCGGGTCGGCCGGGCGGCACGGTGGGCGCCAGTTCCAGGACGTGCGGCAGCTGGTTGCGGTAGGCGTACTCGGCGAGGCCCTTGGTGTAGACGGCGGTGACCAGCGCGGTCGCGGCCTCGCCCAGCGGCGCCGGCAGGAGCAGCCGGGGCGGCGCGGCGGCCTTGTAGTAGCTGACCCCGGCGACCAGGTGCAGCAGTTCCAGGACCCGGTCGAGGGTCTGGCGGGTCTGTGCCGACGGCGGCGCCGGCGGCACCGGCAGCGTGATCGTCTCGGTGAACCGCAGCTCGCCGTCCGGGCCGGTCAGCGTGTAGTCGAGGGACACCTGGCCGGTCTGCGGGTCGAACGAGTGGGCGGGGAAGGAGAAGCTCTCCAACCGCTGGAACTGTCCGTTGGTCACACGCCATAGTAGGCCGCGACGATCGTGACGCGCGGCGCGGCGTGGGCAGTTTGTCTGGGTCGACGGGCCGGGCCGGGGGCGTGGGACGGCGCTGTGGCGGTCACCCCGGGTTCAGCCCGACCGGCCGTGCCCGCCGCCCGGACGGCCCGGGCCGGCACTGCCCGGCTGTCCCGGGCCGGGTTCGCCTGCGCTGGGCACGGACCGGAGCAGTCGGAGCAGGGCGGCGCCGGCGAGGTAGCTGACCAGGGCACCGGTCGGCAGGCCCAGTGGATAGGCGCCCGACCTGGCGGCCACGCTGTTGCTGAACAGGCCGACCACGGTCGCGCCGAAGCCGAGCAGGATCAGGACCAGTCGGACCGGTGGCCGGGTGAGGAACCGGGCCAGCCCGGTCGGCAGCCAGCCCGGCCGGTGCGTGGCCCGGCGGGAGCCGCGGATCTCGATCCGGCCGAAGACCCCGACCAGGAGCGCCAGTACCACGCTCAGCGCGGCCAGCCAGGCGATCCGCCAGAGCCACCAGGTGGTGCTGCCGACCGGCGGGGTGGGCAGCACACCGAGGGCGTCGAGCAGGCCGGCCAGCAGGATCACCGCGGTGAGGTGCCAGAGGAAGATGGTCAGGACCACCGCGTTCACCGCGACCACGGCGGTCCACGGCCGGGGGCGGTGCAGCCAGCGCTCGGCCGGGCCCCGGAGCAGCATGATCAGGCCGAGTTGGGCGGTGGCCAGGGCGAGCAGGGCGAGGCTCGGCGGGGACATGTTCTGGATCCGCTGGTCCGGCTGGTTGATCATGCTGATCGGGTACGGGCCGAGCACGGTCAGCAGCGGCACCCCGACCAGGCCGACCACCAGCAGTGGCAGCCCGACCCGGGGTCGCATCGGCAGCGACCCGGTACGCCAGGCGAACCCGACCTGGTGCAGGGCGAGCCAGCCGAACAGGTAGTTCCCGTACGACAGCCAGCCCGCCGAGAGCAGTCGACCCAGGTCACCGAGGGTGAGCAGGAGCAGCAGCACCACCGGTACGGCGAGGCCGAAGCGCCGGTGCAGGGCGTACATGACCGGGGCCAACAGGACCACGCACAGGTACGCGGAGAGGAACCAGAGCGGGATGGTGGTGTACCAGACCACGGTGCGGATCTGGACCGGCTCGACGCCGAGCAGCCGGGCCAGCAGGCCGGTGGCGGCGAGCAGCACCAGCAGCACCGTGGTGGGCCGGAGTAGCCGTCCGCTGCGGTCGCGCAGCCACTCGCCGGCGTCGCCGCCGCGTCGTCGGTGCGACTCGAGCGAGGCGGCGTTGGCGTAGCCGCCGACCAGGAAGAACAGCGGCAGGACCTGGAACAGCCAGGTGCCGGGGCGGGCCGCGACGAGCGTCTCCAGCGCGGAATGGCCGCGCAGGTCCCCTTCCGGGTCGTGGTCGATGACGGCGATCAGCCAGTGGCCGAGCACCACCATGGTGATCGCCACCGCGCGGAGCAGGTCGACGTAGCGCTCCCGGCGGGCGGGCGTGCGGCCGGCGAGTTCCCGCAGGCGGCGCATGCGGCCAGGCTATCGATCCGACCGGGGCGGTGGCGGGGTTATCCGGCAGATCCCCGCAGGCGGCGGCATTCTCCCTGGCCGGTTGCCGGTCAGTAACGGTTCGGTCGTCGGGGCTTGCTGCCGGCACCCACTTCCGTAAGAATCCTTCAATAACTTCCCGTGAAGTGAAGACAAGCAACTCTGTGAGACAGGCAACTCAGCAAGAAGAGCAGCCGTGCAAGACCCCGTGCCTCGATGGCGGGCGTCGCCTCCACCGGTCGCGGCGTCCACCTGAACCGGATCCGAGGAGAAGCTATGAACAGGCGTGAGATCCTGCGTCGTACGGCGGCGGCCGGTCTGCTGGCCGCCCCCGCCACCGGCCTGCTGACCGGTTGCGCCCTCGGTGGCGGCGGCGACGAGGAGAGCGGCGGCGAGACCTATGTGGGGACCAAGAGCGAGCAGAATCCACTGGGGGTGAAGGAGGACGCGCCGCTCGAAGTGGTCATTTTCAACGGTGGCTTCGGAGAGGAGTATGCCAAGTCCCACGAGGCGATGTACACCGAGAGATATCCAAAGGCGCAGATCAAGCACTCCGCCACCCAGGAGATCAACAAGACCCTGCAGCCGCGCTTCGTCGACGGCACCCCACCCGACGTGGTCAACAACTCCGGCGCGGGTCAGATCGACTTCAACGGCCTCGTCTCCCAGAATGCCCTCGCCGACCTCGGCGAACTGCTCGACGCGCCGAGCCTCGACATCCCCGGCAAGACCGTCCGGCAGACCCTGCTGCCGGGCGCGGTCGACGTCGGCTCGTACGACGGCAGGTTCCTGGTCCTGAACTACACCTACACCGTCTACGGCATCTGGTACTCGACCAAGCTCTTCGCCGACCGCGGTTGGGCGTACCCGAAGACCTGGGACGACCACATCGCGCTCTGCCGGGAGATCAAGGCCGCCGGCATCGCGCCCTGGACGTACGCCGGCAAGCACCCCCGCTACATGAGTTGGCCGGTGATCGCGACCGCGGTCAAGTTCGGTGGCCCGGACGTGGCGAAGGCGATCGACAACCTGGAGCCGAACGCCTGGAAGTCCGAGGCGATGAAGGCGGCGGCCGACGCCTGGTACCAGATCGTCAAGGACGGCTACATCCTCTCCGGCTCGCCCGGCCTGGACCACGTCCAGTCGCAGACCGCCTGGTGCCAGGGCAAGGCCGCCTTCATCTCCTGCGGGTCCTGGCTGGAGAGCGAGCAGAAGAACGTCACCCCGCCCGGATTCAACATGTCGGTGGCGCCGACACCCAGCCTCGGCAGCGGTGACAAGCTGCCGTTCGAGGCGCTCCGGGGCACCGCCGGCGAGCCGTTCATGGTGCCGGCCAAGGCGAAGAACCGGGCCGGCGGGCTGGACTACTTCCGGACGATGCTCTCGATGAAGGGCGCCCAGGACTTCACCCGGCGGGTCTCCAGCCTGACCGTGGTCGCCGGCTCCACCCAGGGCGTCGAGCTGCCGTTCGGGCTGAGCAGCGTGGTCAAGGCTCTGGACGCCTCCGGCGCCAACGGGTTCAACTGGGTCTACAACAACTACTACCGGAAGCTGGAGCGCGAACTCGTCGACGCGGCCTGCGGCGAGTTCTTCAGCGGCCGCAGCACGCCGGCGGACTTCCTCGAGGCCTGTCAGAAGGGCGCCGACCAGATCGCCGCCGACAGCAGCATCAAGAAGTACAAGCGGGCCTAGTCGGGGCAGGGCGCCGGGGGTCGGTCCGGGTCCGGGCCGACCCCCGGCGCGCGAGTGTCGCGGGAGTGATCCCGCGTGGAGTGGGCAGGATGTCGGTCTCGTGAAACATGGCAAGTACCCGCTGATCATCACCTTCCTGGTGCCGCCGCTGCTGCTGTACGGACTCTTCGTCCTCTGGCCGTACCTGCAGGCGTTCCCGATCGCCGGCACCGACTGGCTCGGCTACTCGTCCGACATCAACTTCGTCGGGTTGGACAACTTCGCGACCCTGGTCCGCGACGGCTACCTGTGGAACGCGGTGAAGAACAACGCGATCCTGCTGGTGCTGTTGCCGGTCCTCACCATCGTGCTCGGCCTCTTCTTCGCCACGATGCTCAACACCGGCGGTCGGCGCGGCCGGGCCGGGGTGGTCGGGGTACGCGGCTCCTCGGTGTACCGGCTGGTCTACTTCTTCCCGCAGGTCCTCTCGGTGGTGATCATCGCGCTGCTCTGGAAGGAGGTCTACCACCCGAACAACGGCCTGCTCAATGCCACGTTGCGCGGGATCGGGCTGCCCGCCCCGACCTGGCTCGGCGACCCGCGGACCGCGTTCTGGGCGGTGCTGGCGGTGATGGTCTGGAGCAGCGTCGGCTTCTACGTGGTGCTCTTCGGCGCCGCCATGCAGGCCATTCCCCGGGACATCTACGAGGCGGTGATGCTCGACGGGGCGTCCCGGTGGACCACCCTGCGCAAGGTCACCATCCCGCTGCTCTGGGACACCGTCCAGGTCGCCTGGATCTACCTGGCCATCGCCGCGCTGGACGGTTTCATCCTGATCCAGCAGATGACCGACGGCGGCCCGAACCACTCCTCGGACGTGATCGGCCTGCGGATGTACAACACCGCCTTCGGCAGCGAGACCAAGTTCGGGTACGCCTCGGCGATCGGCGTGGTGATGTTCTTCCTGACCCTGTCGGTGGCGGTGCTGGCGCTGCGGGCCGCCCGACGTGAACGGATCGAGTACTCGTGACCACCGTGGACACCTCCGCCCCGGCCGTACCCGCCGACGACCGTGCCGACCGGGCCCGGGCCGGCGACCGGGCACCCCGGCGTGACCTCGGCGTACTGAACGTCTTCTCGCACGGCTTCCTGCTGCTCTGGGCGCTGCTGACCACGCTGCCGCTGCTCTGGGTGGTGGTCAGCTCGTTCAAGAGCGACGCGGAGATCCTGGCCGACCCGTGGGGACTGCCGGGCGCGCTACGCCTGGAGAACTGGGCGCGGGCCTGGACCGAGGCCCGGATCGGCCAGTACTTCTTCAACAGCGCGGTGGTGGTGGCCGGCTCGCTGACCCTGACCATGCTGCTCGGCGCCACCGCCGCGTACGTCTTCGCCCGGTTCGAGTTCCGGGGGCGGCAGGTCTTCTACTACCTGTTCGTCGGCGGGATGATGTTCCCGGTCTTCCTCGCCCTGGTCCCGCTCTTCTTCGTGGTCCGCGACGCGGGGCTGTTCAACAGCTGGACCGGGCTGATCCTGGTCTACGCGGCCTACTCGCTGCCGTTCACGGTCTTCTTCCTGACCGCGTTCTTCCGTACCCTGCCGACCTCGGTCGCCGAGGCCGGGTTGATCGACGGCTGTGGCCACTTCCGGCTCTTCTTCCAGGTAATGCTGCCGATGGCGCGACCGGGACTGATCAGTGTGGCGATCTTCAACTTCCTCAGTCAGTGGAACCAGTTCATCCTGCCGCAGGTGCTGATGCAGGGCGACGAGTCGAAGTGGGTGCTCGCCCAGGGGTTGGCCGCGCTGGCGGTCAGCCAGGGCTACCAGGGTGACTTCAGCGGACTGTTCGCCGGACTCACCCTCGGCATGCTGCCGGTGCTCGCCGTCTACGTGGTCTTCCAGCGGCAGATCCAGTCAGGCCTGACCGCCGGGCAGCTCAAGTAGCCGAACTGTGGCAGTGCGGGCCGGGGTCGACGGGCCGGTACCGCGATCAGTCGTCGAACGGGTTGAGCAGCCGGCGGTGCAGTTCGACCGGGTCGGTCACCTCGGGCAGGCGTCGGGCGGCCAGCCAGGCGGCGCCGAGCGCACCGTCGTCGTGGACGTACCGCAGTGGCGCGTCCGGCCAGCGTGCCGTCAGGGCCGAACGCAGGGTGTGCACCAGCGGCGTGTCGACGAAGAACAGCCCGCCGCCGAGCACGATCGGCGTACGCGCGTCCGCCGGCCGGATCCGGTCCACGTTGGCGGCGAGCAGCCGGGCGGCCTCGTCGAGGATCGCGGTGGCGGCCGGGTCACCGGCGACGCTGGCCTTGATGACCAGCGGGGCGAGCGCGGCCAGTTCGACGGCGGGCCGCCGGGTCACCTCCTGCACCAGGGCGTCGACGGTGTCCCGGGGCCGCGTGGCGACCTCCGCCGAGCCGAGCAGTTCGGTCAGCACGAGGGTGGAGAGCGGCCCGGGGGGCCGGTGCCGGTCGAGATCGGCCAGCGCCTGCCGGACGGCCTCCCGGCCGACCCAGAAGCCGCTGCCGGCGTCGCCGAGCAGCCAGCCGTGTCCGTCGGCGACCCGGTCCAGGGTCAGGTCACGCACCTCGGCGGCGATCGCGCCGGTGCCGGCGATCAGGATCGTGCCGTCCGGCTCGGCGGTGGCGGAGGCGTACGCGACGAGGGCGTCGCCGACGATCTCGTACTCGCAGCGCAGGCCGACCTCCTGCCAGACCCGGGCGAAGGCGAGCCGGCCCGCCGGATCGGCGGACAGCCGGCCCGCTCCGGCCAGCCCGATGACGCCGGCCCAGACCAGTCCCGGGTCGATGTCGGCGAGGGCGTCGGTCAGCGCCATCCGGAGCTGTTCGGCGGCCTGCTCGGCGCCGTGGCTGGTCGGGTTGCCGCCGCCGGCCCGTCCGCTGCCGAGCCGTTCCCCGGACAGCGAGACCACCGTGGCCCGGGTCGAGGTGCCACCGACGTCGAGTCCCACCACGATGCCGTCGGACATGACCGGCAACCACCTTTCTGTCGCGTGGACTCCGTCCACTCTCCGGCGCCGCGTTCGTCGACCGGCATCCATGCTGCTCGGTGCGGCCGTGCCGGGCAAGATCCGGCCGGGGCGCGGCAGCGCGGGTCAGGTAACAGTTTGAAAACTTCACTCATCGTCTTGACAAGGAGGGGGTTTCAGTAAGAACTTTTACCACTAACAGTTAACTTCCTTTTCGGAAAGGCGTGCCCATGGTCGAGCACGAGGCGGACGCCGTCGCGGGCACCGCGGTGGTGGATGCCGAGCGCGACCTGCGGGCCGCCGCCGGGCTCTCCCCGGCGGACAGTGTCCTGGTCCGGGTACGGTCCCGGCTGACCGAGTTCACCGGCGCCCTGCGCCGGGTCGCCGAGCAGGTGCTCAGCGATCCCGCCGCGGCGGCCCGGGCCACCATCGTCGAACTCGCCGAACGCAGCGGGACCTCGCCGGCCACCGTCACCCGGTTCTGCCGGGCGATGGGCTTCGAGGGTTACGCCGACCTCCGGCTCGGCATCGCCGCCGAGACCGGCCGGGCGCACAGCGCCGGCTGGACCGTCGACATCGGACGGGAGATCCAGCCGACCGACCCGCTGGAACGCGTCCTCGGCCAGATCATCGCCGCCGACACCCAGGCCATGCACGACACCGCCACCCTGCTCGACCTGACCGAGGTCGAACGGGCCGCCGAGGCCATCGCCCGGGCCGAGCGGGTCAACATCTTCGGCGCCAGCGGCAGCGCGCTGGTCGGCGAGGAGATGCAGTTCAGCCTGCACCGCATCGGGGTCGCCGCGTGGGCCTGGAACGACGTGCACGAGGGGCTTGCCTCGGCCGCCCTGCTCCGGGCGGGCGACGTGGCGCTCGGCATCTCCCACACCGGCCAGACCCGCGAGACGATCGAGACCCTCGCCGAGGCGGGCAGCCACGGGGCGACCACGGTGGCGCTCACCGGGTTCCCCCGGTCCCCACTGGCCGAACTCGCCGACATCGTCCTGCTCACCGCGAGCCAGGCGACGACCTTCCGGCCGGACGCGCTCTCCGCCCGGCACCCGCAGCTTGTTGTCCTCGACCTGCTCTACATCGCCGTCGCCCAGCGAACCCACGACCGGGCCCACGCCGCGTTCCAGCGGACCGCCCGGGCGGTGGGTGGGCACAAGGCGGCGAGGGAGACACGACCGTGACGCCGCCACGGGTCACCGTCCGTCGTGTCGAGCCGGCGCTGGTCGCCGGTGCGCCCGACGGCCCGTCGGGCCGGAGGATCCCCCATCCGCCTCCGACCCGATCGTCCCGACCCCGGCACCGGGAACCCTTCCCGGCGCCGGCCGGGGACGAGCACCCGCACCGCTGGCCGGTCCGGGCCGACCGGAGTTTCTCCGACCGGCCCGACCCGACTCTCAACCGAGGAGATGAAGATGTCCGCAACCCCCGACACCCCGTCGGCGCACATTGACCCGTCGGCCACCTCCGGACCGGACCTGCCGGGTGCGCTCAGCGCCTCCCGTCGTACCGTGCTGCGTCGGGCCGCCGCCGTCGGCCTGCTCGTCACCCCGGCCGCCGGGCTGCTGAGCGCCTGCGCCACCGGCGGCGACAGCGGCGACGGCGGCGAACAGGCCACCGGCGAGAAGAGCGCGACCAACCCGCTGGGCGTCAAGGAGGACGCCGAACTGGAGGTCGTGATCTTCAACGGCGGCTACGGCGACAAGTACGCCACCGACGTGCACGAGAAGCTGTACGCGACGGCGTTCCCCAAGGCGAAGATCAACCACCAGGCGACCCAGGCGGTCTCCACCGTGCTGCAGCCCCGGTTCGCCTCGGGCAACCCGCCGGAGTTCGTCAACAACTCGGGCGAGAAGTTCCTCGACTTCGGCGCCCTGGTCGCCGACGGACAGATGCAGGACCTGACCGAGCTCTGGGACGCGCCGTCGGTCGACGACCCGAGCAAGAAGGTCCGGGACACCGTCATCCCCGGCGTCATCGAGCAGGGCTCGTTCAACACCCCGGACGGTGGACGTAAGCCGTACGTCCTGTACTACGTCTCGACCGTGTACGGCATCTGGTACTCCGGCAAGCTGTTCAAGGACAACGGCTGGACCGCCCCCACCACCTGGGAGCAGTTCACCGCGCTCTGCGAGCAGATCAAGTCCAAGGGCATCACCCCGTACGGCTACGCCGGGGCGAACGCCGCCTACTACCAGTGGAACGTCATCCTCTCCCAGGCGGCCAAGGTCGGCGGCCCGGACGTGCTGAAGAACATCGACAACCTGCAGCCGGGCGCCTGGACCGCCGAGCCGGTGCTGCAGGCCGCCCGGGCCTGGGCCGAGATCGGCAAGAACTTCTCGGACAAGAGCTTCGAGGGGCTCAAGCACACCGACGTGCAGCTGCGGCAGAACCAGTACAAGGTCGCCTTCTACCCCAGCGGTGACTGGCTGGAGAACGAGCAGAAGAGCAACACGCCGGCCGGCTTCGAGTACCAGATCATGCCGGTGCCGAGCCTGACCGCCGCGGACAAGCTGCCGGCCGGGGCGATCCGGGCGGCGGCCGGCGAGGGCTACTTCGTCTCGGCCAAGAGCAAGAACCCGCGCGGCGGCATGGAGTACATGCGCCAGATGCTCTCCAAGGCGGGTGCCCGGGGCTTCACCGAGACCGTCGGTGCGGCGACCGTGGTGCCGGCCGGCAGCGAGGGCTACCAGTTCCCGCCGGGTGTGGCCAGCTCGCAGGCCGCACTGAAGGCGGCCGGGGCGAACGTCTTCAACATGATGTTCGACAACTGGTACAAGGAGCTGGACACTGAGGCCCGGACCGCCACCAACGAGCTGATGTTCGGTCGCGCCTCGGCCGAGCAGTGGGCCGAGCGGATCCAGAAGCGGGCCGACGCCATCAAGAGCGACAGCAGCGTCGCGAAGTTCACGCGCTAGCCGGAGTAGGTTGATCATGCGGCAGGGCAAGCATCTGTCAGCCAGGGTGAGCAGGTACGCGTTCGTCTACCTGTTCCTGGCGGTGCCGGTAATCCTGTACTCGGTCTTCGTGGTCTCGCCGTACCTCCAGGCGTTCTGGCTGTCGTTGACGGAGTGGCGGGGGATCGGCGCACCGAAGTGGGTCGGGTTCGCCAACTTCGAGCGGCTGTTCCAGGACGAGGTGTTCTGGAAGGCGGTACGCCACCACGGCGTACTGCTGCTTGCCCTGCCGCTGATCACCATCGCCATCGCGCTCTTCTTCGCCTTCATGCTCAACGTCGGCGGCGGCAGCAAGGGCGGACAGCGGGTCGGGGTCAGGGGTTCCGCGTTCTACCGCGTGGTCTTCTTCTTCCCACAGGTCCTGGCGGTGGCGATCATCGCCGTACTGTTCCAGATGGTCTACCGGCCGGACGAGTCCGGCCTGATCAACGGTGTCCTGGTGAAGCTGGGTCTCGATCCGGTCTACTTCCTGATCAACCCGAACCTCGCGCTCTGGTCGATCGTCGGGGTGCTGGTCTGGCAGGCAGTCGGTTTCTACGTGGTGCTCTTCTCGGCCGGCATGGCATCGATTCCGACCGAGATCTACGAGGCGGCCGAGTTGGACGGGGCCAGCCGGATCACCATGTTCTTCCGGGTGACGATCCCCCTGCTCTGGGACACCCTCCAGGTCGCCTGGGTCTACCTCGGCATCGCCGCGTTCGACTGTTTCGCGATCGTCGCGGTGCTGTCGGTGGACAGCGGCGGGCCGGACGGCGCCACCACCGTGCTGGCCGTGGAGATCTACCGCAACGCGTTCGTCTACAGCAGGTACGGCTATGCGTCGGCGATGGGCGTGGCGCTGTTCTTCCTGACCATCACGTTCGCGGCGCTGACGCTGCGGGTGTCCAAGCGGGAAAGCGTCGAGTACTGACATGGGGCCGCAGATGACAACAACAGAGACGGACCGGCCGGCGGTGGACCGGCCGGGCGCCCCGCACCGGACGGACGCCCGCGCCGGTCGGGCCAGGGGACTCAAGTCGGAGGTACGGCTGCTCAGCGGGCTGGGGCACATCGCCCTGGCGGTCTGGGCGGTGCTGGTCATCGTGCCGATCCTCTGGACGTTCCTGGCCTCGTTCAAGAACACCGCGGAGATCTTCAGCAGCCCGTGGACCATGCCGGCCGAGCTGCGCTGGGAGAACTGGGCGCGGGCCTGGACCGAGGCCCGGGTCGGTCGCTACTTCGTCAACAGCGTGATCGTGGTGGGCTTCGGTGTCGCCGGCACCATGCTCTTCGGCGCGATGGCCGCGTACGTGCTGGCCCGGTACCGGTTCGTCGGCAACCGGTTCTTCTACTTCCTGTTCGTCTCCGGTCTGGCGTTCCCGGTCTTCCTGGCCCTGGTGCCGCTCTTCAAGGTCGTCCAGAACTTCCAACTGCTCAACACGCACACCGGCGTGGTGCTGGTCTACATCGCGTACTCGCTGCCGTTCACGGTCTTCTTCCTGGCCGCGTTCTTCAAGACGCTGCCGACCTCGGTCGCCGAGGCAGGGATGATTGACGGCTGTGGGCACACCCGGCTGTTCTTCCAGGTCATGATGCCGATGGCCAAGCCGGGCCTGATCAGCGTCGCGATCTTCAACGTGATCGGGCAGTGGTCGCAGTACCAGCTCCCGCTGGTGCTGCTCGCCGGCGACAAGGACAAGTGGGTGCTCACCCAGGGCATCGCGGACATCTCGGTCAGTGCCGGCTACGAGGCGGACTGGTCGGGGCTCTTCGCGGCGTTGAGCATGGCGATCCTGCCGATGATCATCGTGTACGCCATCTTCCAGCGGCAGATCCAGTCCGGCCTCACCGCCGGCGCGGTGAAGTAGGGCCGGACGGCGGGCGGCCCCGGGGGTCTGCGGGGCGGGACCCCCAGGTCCCGGGCAGATCAGCCGGGGCCGCCGGACCGGCGCGTTCGGGCGCCCGGAAGGATGGGGGAGTGCCGCTGCTCGTCACTCCCGCCCTCCCCGGTGACCTCCTCGCCACGATCGCCCAGCCCCACCTCGACACCGGCGACGGGCTGCTGCTGCGCCCGTGGCGCCCGGAGGACGCCGGCACCGTACGGGCCGCGTTCGGCTGTCCGGTCATCCAACGCTGGCACGTACGCCGGATCGACGGCGACGCCGAGGCGCGGGACTGGATCGCCGGCTGGGCCCGCCGGTGGCGCAACGGCACCGACGCCAGTTGGGCGGTGGTGGACGAACGGGACCGGCCGCTCGGTCAGGTCGGCCTGCGGATGATCTCGCTCTTCGAGGCGTCGGCGGAGCTGTCGTACTGGGTGCTGCCGGAGGCCCGGGGCGCCGGGGTCGCCGGACGGTCGGTCCGGGCCCTCACCGCCTGGTGCTTCATCACACTGGGGCTGCACCGACTGGGTCTGCTGCACTCGGTCGCGAACGCCGCGTCGTGCCGGGTCGCCGACAAGAGCGGGTACGCCCTCGAGGGGACCATGCGCAGCGCGCTGCGGCACGCGGACGGCTGGCACGACGTACACGTGCACGCCCGGCTGCGCACGGACGGTGACCTCCCGGCGGCCCCGGTCGCCTGATCACGGGGCCGGGTGTGGTGTGGAACCCGGTCCGGCCGCCGGCGACCGGGAGTGTCGGTCGGTCCGGGCAGAATCCTTGGCGTGCTGGTGGCGGTGGTCGCGGACGGCGACGGAGACGGGGGTGGCGGCACCCTCCGGCCACTGCATCCGGACGGCCGCCCGGCCGGTCCGGTCGAGCGGGTCACCGATCTGGTCGCGGCGATCGCTGAGCGGGAACGTCGGGACCAGCCCCGGTGGCTCTGGGCGTCGACCGCCGGGTGTTATCCGGGACTGCTCCGGGCCGGTGTCCGGGTGGAGCGCTGCCACGACGTCGAGCTGACCGAGGCGCTGCTGCTGGGCCACGCCGGGCGCTGGGGCGAACCGCGCGGGCTGCCCGCCGCCTGGGCCCGGCTGACCGGAGCGCCGGTGCCGGCGGATCCGCCGGCCCGGGCCGCCGCGCCTCCCGGCGACCAGCAGGGCGCGCTCTTCGAGGTGGTCGGTGGACCGCCGCCGGTCGGGATCGACGCGCTGGCCCGGGTCTACGCCGACCAGCAGACCCGGATCGCCGGGACCGAACACCCCGGCCGGTTCCGGCTGCTGGTCGCCGCCGAGTCCGCCGGGGCCCTGGTCGCCGTCGAGATGGGTGCGGCCGGACTGCCGTGGCGGGCCGACGTGCACGACGCGCTCCTGGTCGAGCTGCTCGGTGAGCCGTCACCGGTGGGTGGGCCGCCGCGCCGACTCGTCGAGCTGGCCGCCGGGATCGCCGAGGCCTTCGGGGTACGACAACTGCACCCGGAGTCCCCGGCCGAACTGCTCCGGGCCTTCGCCCGGGCCGGCCACGAGCTGCCGAACACCCGGTCCTGGGTGGTGCGCTCGGTCGACCACCCGGCGGTCCCGATGGTCCTGGAATACAAGGAGCTCTACCGGATCTGGACCGCGCACGGCTGGGCCTGGCGGCAGGCGTGGGTCTCCGGGGGCCGGTTCCGCCCGGAGTACGTGCCGGCCGGGGTGGTCTCCGGTCGGTGGGCGACCCGGGGTGGCGGGGCGCTGCAGATCCCGAAGGTGGTCCGACGGGCGGTCCGGGCCGACCCGGGCTGGCGGTTGGTGGTCGCCGACGCCGGCCAGTTGGAGCCCCGGGTGCTGGCGGCGGTCTCCGGCGACGCCCGGTTCGCCGCCGCCGGCGCTTCCGGTGACCTGTACGCGGCACTGGCCCGGGACAGCTTCGGCGGTGACCGGGCCCGGGCCAAGCTGGCGCTGCTCGGCGCGATGTACGGGCAGACCGGCGGCTCGGCGATCCCCGCGCTCGCGGTGTTGCGCCGCAGCTATCCGACCGCCTTCGAGTACGTCGAGGCGGCGGCCCGCACCGGTGAGGGTGGCGGTCTGGTCCGGTCCTGGTTGGGACGTACCTGCCCGCCCTCCTCGGTCTCGGTGCGGGAGTCGGAGGAGGGGGAGGGGGCGGTGCTCGAGGTGGCCGAGGTCGACCCGTTCGGTCCCCGGGCCCGGGCGGCGGCGCGGGCCCGGGGGCGGTTCACCCGCAACTTCGTGGTCCAGGCGACGGCGGCGGAGTGGGCGTCGAGCCTGCTGGCGCTGCTGCGGACCAGGCTCGCGGCCCTGGGGCACGGCTCGGCCGAGTTGGTCTTCTTCCAGCACGACGAGGTGCTGGTGCACTGTCCGGCGGACCAGGCGGAGCAGGTGGCCGCCCTGGTGCACGACGCGGCGGACCAGGCCGGACGGCTGCTCTTCGGCGACACGCCGGTGC
This sequence comes from Plantactinospora sp. B24E8, assembly GCF_039871735.1. Lineage (NCBI taxonomy): Bacteria > Bacillati > Actinomycetota > Actinomycetes > Micromonosporales > Micromonosporaceae > Plantactinospora > Plantactinospora sp. B24E8. The sequence continues at coordinate 64,249 of NZ_JBDPMH010000012.1, read as the reverse complement.
GGTTCCCGCTGGACGTCTCGGTCGTGGAGTGTTACGCGGACGCGGCCTGATTCAACAGCTGATAACACAAAGCTCCAAATTCGTCCGTTTAGTGCCGATACTCGGCTTAAGCCCGTTCGTTGGGTCCGGTGTGCGCGCGGCAGGGGCCGCGCGGCCGATGTGCGCGCGGCGGGGCGTCGTGCGCCCCGACGGAAGGTGACGCAACTGAGCCGGATCGCTGGAATGATCATCGCCGCGGGCGGGGGACGTCGGATCGGCGGCCCGGAGGCGTTGCTGCACCGGGGGGAACGCCCGCTGGTGAACCACGTGCTCGACACCGTGCGCGAGGCGGGGTGCGGGCCGGTCGTCGTGGTCCTCGGGGCCGCGGCCGAACAGGTACGGGCCACCGCCGACCTCGGCGACGCGATCGTGGTGGTCAACCGCTCCTGGGGCACCGGGATCGGATCGTCGATCCGGCTCGGTCTGGACGCACTGCCCGACCCGCGTACCGAGGCGGTGGTCGTGGTGCCGGTCGACATGCCGGGCCTGACCGTCGCGGCGGTACGCCGGGTCGCCGCGCTGCCGTACCCGGAGGCCCTGGTCTGCGCCACCTACGAGGGGTTGCGCGGCTACCCGATGCTCTTCGGACGGCGGCACTGGGCCGGGATCGCCGCCCTGGCCAACGCCGACGTCGGGGCCCGGCCCTACCTGATGGCGCACAAGGACGAGATCGTCGACATCGCCTGCGACACCGTCGCGGACGGCAGCCGGGCCAACACCCCGGAACTGCTCGCCGCCTGGGGGCTGAGCGTGCCGGTGCCCACCCAGCGGGTGGCGGTGTGAGCCGGCGCAGCCGTCGCCGGCCGGACCGGTCGGCGCGGCTGGCCTGGGGCGGAGATCCGGGCCTGTTGCCGTACCCGACGTCGCGGCGACCCACCCCGGTCGGTCCGGCCGCCCACCGACGGATCTGGTCGGCCCCGAGGCGACCGCCGAACCGCTGACCCTCGACGAGTTGAACGGCGTGGGTCGGGGGACGTCATGCGCGTTCTCGACCGCCGGACCTGAGTAGCCGCTGCTGGAGCAGGAACAGCCGGCGGTCGTCGGTCGAGGGCGGTCCGTAGGGTCCCCCGGTATGACGTCCCGGTACGACAGTCGCCCGGGTCGGCACACCGGTTCCGGCGTGCCGACCCGGGCGACCGGGACCCTCGTCAGAGTTCGATGTTGAACCGGCGCAGGATGGACGTGCCGGCCAGACCGGCCGCCGAGACGAGCGCGACCACGGTGAAGACCATCCGCAGTACCACGGTTTCCACCTTGCTGCCGGCCCGGAAGGAGATGGCGTCGGGCAGACCGATCATCCGCCACATCCGGCGCTTGATCGGGATCGGCCAGAGGATCGGCACCCCGGCCCGGGTGATCATGTCGCCGAGGATGTGCACCAGGCAGCCGACGCCGAGCGCCACCCCGATCATCGGATAGCCCCGGTCGCTGGGCAGGTGCAGGTAGGTGAAGTAGGCCGCCGCCGCGGACAGCAGGGTCACCACCACCCAGCCGGCCCGCTTGGCCCACTCGTCGAAGAGGCCCCGCAGCGCCAGCCCGATCATGAAGAACAGGACGCCCATCACCGCCCACTTGCCACCGGAGGCGCAGAGCGCGATCGTGCCCCAGGTGACCAGGCCGACGAACGGCAGGGTGTGGGTCAGGGTGCGGTGCCCGTTGTCCCGGTCCGGGTCCTTGCTGAGCCGGGTGGCGTGGTAGACACCGAGCGAGATCTTCTCCATCACCTCCGCGATGAAGAGCGAGACCACGCCGAACGAGCGCGCGACCGTCGAACCGCCCTTGTTCGCCGTCACCCTGCCGGACATGTCGAGGTCGGGGAAGAGCGCCCCGCCCGCGCAGACCGCGGTGCCGACGGCGATCGCCAACGGCGACTGCTCGTAGCCGGCGAACTGGTCCAGCGCCCACGAGCCGGCCAGCCAGACGGCGGCGCCGGACAGGGCATGGGATGGCCCCATCATCGTTATGCATCCTCCCCAGGGAACACCCACATTGCGGAGTCACTGTGTCAAACGGCGGCGCGGCAGGCAATCACCTGAAGATCCACACTGACCGCCCGGCGTGTCGTGGTGGCGACACCCGCCGGGTCGGGCCGGTCAGGCCGACGGGCGGAAGCTGGTCTGCAGCATCCGCAGGTAACTCTGGTTGACCCCCCAGTCGAATTCCCGGGTCAACCAGGAGACGGTGTACGCCCGCCGGTTCGAGGTGTTGATCAGCATCCGGACCGCCTGCACCCGTTCGCCGCGCGGATCGGTCCACCGGCACTCCCAGACCGCGCCGCCCTCCCGCAGGTCGAGCGGCCCGATCTCCACCTGTTCGTAGCCGGTCAGTACACCCCGGACGAGCAGCCGGTGCTCCTCCGCCCGCCAGTACGCCTCGGCGTTGCGGGTCGGCGGGGTGGCCGGGTCGACGCTGAGCAGCCGGGCCGTACCGTCGACCGGCTCCCGGAAGCAGACCACGGTGCCGTCGGTGTAGCGCTGCCAACCGATCGGCACCGCGATCCGGAAACCCGACGGGTCGGTGTACCAGGTCCAGTTCTCGATCAACCCGAACCGTTCCTCCGGCGGCCGGGGCGCCGAGGTGACCGCGACGCTCTGCCCCGGCGGCCGTCCACAGGGGAAGGCCGCCGGTCCGGTCGGGCCGGCCGGCGGTGTCGGGGAACTCGTCGGCCCGGGAAGGGCCTCACCGCCGCGCTGGGCCCGTACCGCCAGGCCGGCGCCGAGCGCGGCCAGCACGGTGCAGGTCAGGGCCAGCGCCAGGATCCGCCAGAAGCGGCGGGGCCGGGCGCCGGTCCACGGCAGCCGACCGGACCAGATCCCGTCCCGGCGTCCGGCCCCGGCGGGCAGCGCCCCCGGGTCGCCCCGGGCGGGCGTCCCAACCCAGGTCGGGGTGCCGGCCGGTCCCGGCACGTCCGGCCGGTCAGGCGGCCCGGGACGGCCGTTCCCGGGCGACGACGGGCCGGGACCACCAGCCGTGGGCGGCGTCGGAGCGGCCGACGGGTTCTCCGGCACATCGCGGTCCGGCGTGCGGCGTCGTCCCGACACCGGATGCGGTCGCTCCGGGTGTGGCGGCCGGTCCGCGTCCCCCGGGCTTCCCCCGGCCGGGGTCGGTCGTGCCCGACGGGTCGGGTCGGCCGGGTCGGACCGGTCCCGTCCGTCGACCGGACCCGGCTGATCCGGATCACGCCGGTTCGGCGGCACGCTCGGCGGTGACACGGCCGACGGCGGCACGATCGAGGGCGGTGGGACCGGCGGTCGCTGGTTCGGCTGGTGCCGCGGATCCGGGTACGGGCGCGGCCCCGGCTGGTGACGCTGGTTCGGGGTACGACGGCGTCGTGGCCGCTCGGCGGGATCCGGCGGCGTGGTGGGCCCGTCCGGGTCGGTGGGCGGTTCGTCCGGTGGCGGCTCCGTCCGGCGGGTCAGGGAACGGGCCAGGGCCAGCGGATGCCGGCCGGACCGGGGCGGTGGCGGATCGACGACCCGGCGCAGCAGCCGTTCGACCTCGTCGGCGGTGAGCCGCTGTCGGGGGTCGCGGCGGAGCAGCCCGGCCAGGACCGGACGGAGGGGACCGGCCCGGCTCATCGGATCGGGTGGTGCCACCGCCAACGCGGTGAGGGTGGCCATCGTGGTCGGCCGGCTGTACGGCGACCGCCCCTCCACCGCCGCGTAGAGGGTGGCGCCGAGCGACCACAGATCCGACTCCACCGTCGAGGAACCGTCGGCGGCCCGCTCCGGGGAGACGTACTGCGGCGAGCCGAGGACCACACCGTCCCGGGTCAGTGCCCCGTCACCACCGTCCACGGTGGCGAGACCGAAGTCGGTGAGCACCACCCGGCCGTCGTCGGCGATCAGCACGTTGTGCGGCTTCACGTCGCGGTGCAGCACCCCGGAGGCGTGCGCGGCGCGCAGCGCGGCGAGCACGGCGAGGCCGACCTCGGCGGTCCGCCGGGGGGAGAGCGGGCCGTCGGCGTCGAGAACCTGCTGCACCGAGCGGGAGGGGACGTACTCCATGACGATCCACGGGGAGTCGGCGGAGTGCACGACGTCGTAGACCCGTACCACGTTGGGATGGTTCAGCCGGGCGGCGGTCCGCGCCTCGCGCAGGGTCCGGACCGACAGCTCGGCACGCTCGTCGGGAGTCATCCAGGCCGGCGGGACCACCTGTTTCATCGCCACCGGGCGGCGCAGCATCTCGTCGGTGGCCAGCCAGACCCGGCCCATCCCGCCGCTGCCGACGGTGTGCAGCAGCAGGTAGCGGTCCGCGATCCGTACCTGCTGCACCGGCGGTTCCCCTCTGTTACCCGCCGTACACGATAGCGAGCGGACTGTGCCTTTCGCATCACCCGTCAACGCGTCGGCACAGCTCCGCCCACTGATCGGAAATCTCTTCACCCCGCCGCCGGGCCCCAGACCCGTCGGTGGACCGGGGGTCAGCAGGCGGCGCCGTCGAGGGCGAACAGGTTCCCGTCCGGTACGACGATCCGCGCCGACCCGGCACCGGACCGGGTACGCGGTGCCGGCCCCGCGTTCGCCGCACTCGCGTACACGGCGGCGGTCCGGGCGGCGATGCTCGCCCAGCCGTACCGTTCGGCGACCATGGTGCGGGCCCGGCGGGCCACCCGGCGGGCGAAGACCTCGTCGCCGAGCAGCGAGTCGACGGCACCGGCCAGCGCCTCCGGGTCGCTGTGCGGGAAGGTGACCCCGGTGACCCCCGGCTCGACGATCTCGGCGAGCCCACCGGTGGCGGCGACCGCGAGCGGCGCCCCGGCCGCGGCGGCCTCCAGGGCGACCATGCCGAACGGCTCGTAGAGGCTCGGCACCACGGTCGCGTCGGTGGCCGCGAGCAGCGCCGGCAGCTGCCGTTCGGTCAGGAAGCCGGCGAACCGTACGGTCGGCTCCAGCCCGAGCCGCGACGCCTGCTCCTGCAGTTCCGACCGGTACGGCCCATCTCCGGCGATCACCACCCGCAGCCCGGGGTGTCGGTCCCGCAGCCGGGGTACGGCGTGCATCAGGTGCTGCACCCCCTTCTCGTAGACGAGCCGGCCGGCGAAGCCGACCAGCGGGCCGTCCCCGGCGAACCGCTTGCGGGCGGCGGCGACGGCCCGGGGCTGGGCGGCCCAGGCCCGGTCGTCGACCCCGTTCGGCACCACGTCCACGTGCCCGGCGGGCAGCCCGAACAGGGCGGCCACCTGGTCCCGCATGTAACCCGAGCAGGTGATCACCCGGTGCGACTCCTGGCTCAGCCAGTGCTCCACCGAGTGGATGGTCCGGTTCATCTCCTCCGGCAGCCAGCCCTGGTGCCGGCCCGCCTCGGTGGCGTGCATCGTGGTGACCAGCGGGATGTCCAGGTGGTCGGCGAGGTTGATCGCGGTGTGCGCGACCAGCCAGTCGTGTGCGTGGATCACGTCGTACCGCTGGTTGCGGGTGGCCCGCAGCGCCGTGCGGGTCAGGGTGTGGTTGAACGCCATGGTCCAGGCGAGCAGGCTCGGGGTCGCCAGCGGGAAACCGACCGGGTCCTCGGGTGCGCGCAGCACGTGCACCCCGTCGAGGTACGCCTCCACCGGCGCGCCCTCGCCGTGCCGGGTGACGACGGTGACCTGGTGCCCGGCGGCGGCGAGCGAGGTGGCCAGCGCGTGCACGTGCCGGCCGAGGCCGCCGACGAGCACCGGCGGGTACTCCCAGGAGAGGATCAGCACGCGTTGCGGGCGGGCCGCGGGGAAATCGATGACCTCGGCGTTCGGCGACATACCCGGCCCCCTTTTTCAGATGGTTCCAGCGCAGACGCGAACAGACACCGGTTACGGGTGCCTACGCGTCATTGGGTTGACGCCCATACTGCCGGTTGGGGGAAAACCGGCGAAGACGTGGCCGTTGCGGGCATGTAACGCTGGTCGGTCACCTTGCCCTGACCCGGAGTAGCTCCGCCACCGACCAGGCCTGGAAGGGGGTTCCGGTGGCCGCGTGCGGGGCCGCCCCGTCCGCGGTCTCGCTCACCGAGCCGAGGCCGAACTCCGACAGGTGTGCCTCCAGCCCGGCGAACAGGTCTGCGGTCGGCAGGCCGGCGGCCCGGGCGGCGTCCGCGTACGGGCCGACCAGCCAGGGCCAGACGGTGCCCTGGTGGTAGCCGGAGTCCCGGTCCGCCGGGCCGCCCCGGTGCCGGGCGACAAAACCGGGACTGCCCGGCGCGAGACTGCGCGGACCGAGCGGGGTCAGCAGGGCGGCACCGATCCGGGCCAGCACCGCCGGGTCCGGGTCCAGCGGGGCGTACGGCAGCGACCAGGCGAGCAGCTGGTTCGGCCGGAGCAGGTCGTCGTCGTACCGGTCGGCGGCACCGCGCGGGTACGCCGGGGCCGGGGCGTCGACCACGTCGTACAGCCAGCCGGCCGGGGCCGGGAAGCGACGCCGGAACGACTCCCGGGCCCGGTCGTGGGCGGCCGGGGCCGGGCCGGGGTCCTGGCCGACCAGCCGGGCCAGTTCGGCGACCGCGGCCAGACCGTTGATCCACAACGCGTTCACCTCGACCGGCTTGCCGGCCCGCCGGGTCACCGGTTCGCCGTCGACCCGGGCGTCCATCCAGGTCAGCGCCGCCCCGGCGGCGCCCTGGGCGAGCAGTCCGTCCGCCGGGTCCACGCCGATCCCGTACCGGCCGGTGCCGGCCAGGTGCCGGGTGACCACGTCCCGCAGCGCCGGCAGCAGCTCGGCGGCGAGGTCGGTGTCCCCGGCGACGGCCACGTGCCGGGCCACCGCGTGCAGGAACCAGAGCGTGCCGTCCACGGTGTTGTACTCCACCCGCCCGGTGTCGGCGGTGTTGGCGAGCATGCCGTCCGACAGCGTCGCCGCGTACGCCCGCAACAGGTCCCGGCCCTCGTCGGCCCGGTCGGTGGCCAGGAAGAGCCCCTCGTAGGAAATCATCGTGTCCCGGGACCAGGCCCCGAACCAGGGATAACCGGCGACCACGTCCGGCGCCGCCTCAGCACGCCCGGCACCCCCGGACCGGATCACGAACGCGTCGGCGGCCAGGGCCAGGGTCGCCGCCACCGGGTCCGCCGGCTTCGCCGCCGCCACCACCCGACGGTTCCGGCGCCGGGCCGTCTCGATCACCTCGCCGGCCGGCGGCGGCTCGACCGCCAGGGTGTCCGGGTCGCCGGCCCAGGCCAGCACCGAGACGGTGTCGCCGGGCCTGTCGAGCGCGCCGGCGAACCGGCCCGCGTACCACAGATCCTCCTCCGGGGTCAGGCCCCGGGCCGCCTCCGCCCGGTGGTGCACCCCGTACCACCAGCGGCCCGCCGGGGACCAGTCCGGCCCGGCGAGCCGGAACGCACCCTCGACCACCGCACCGCCGGTGACCGGCTCGACCACCGGCGCCGGCCCGTCCGCGCGCCGCTCACCGTGCGCGTCCCGCCAGGTGACCACCGCAGCCAGCCCCAGCCGGGCCGGCCCGCCGGAGAGCAGCCGGTGCCGCACCGCCAGGCAGGACCGGCCGTACGCCATGGCCAGCTCGCGCTCGACGACCAGGTCCCCGATCCGCCACCGCCAGCGTGGCAGCCCGTCGACCAGGTCGAAGCGTTCCAGCAGCTCGAACCCGGCCGGGTCGACGGCCCCGGACCGCCACTCGTGCGCGCCGAGCCGGACCGTGGCGCCGGACGGCAGGGTCAGCTCCGGGTCGAGGCTGACCAGCGCCAGCCGCCGGGCCGCCGGGGTGGCGCCGGAAACCACGAGCAGTCCGTGGTAGCGCCGGGTCCGCAGCCCGCCGACCGTGCCCATCGCGTACCCGCCGAGGCCGTCCGGGACCAGCCACTCCCGGTCGGTCGCGGACGTCAGCCGACCGCAGACCCGCGGTCCGAACCCGATAGGCAGCATGGCGCCCATGATGCCCGGTCAGCGCCCCGGACACACCCTGAGGATCCGTCGGATCCTGGCCGGTCGCCGGGCAACCGACGACAATGATCGGCAGGATGACCGTACGGGAGCGGTCGGATGACGGGCGGGAAGCGAATGGACGACGGGCAGGACGCGGAACGGACCCGGCTGGCCGAGGCCGACGCCGGCGAGCAGCCGTGGCGGGCCTGGGGCCCCTACCTGTCCGAACGTGCCTGGGGCACGGTCCGGGAGGACTACAGCGAGCACGGCACCGCCTGGGACTACTTCCCGCACGACCACGCCCGGTCCCGGACGTACCGGTGGAACGAGGACGGGATGGCCGGGGTCTGCGACGAGTGGCAGACCTTCTGCTTCGGGCTCGCGCTGTGGAACGGCGCGGACCCGATCCTCAAGGAGCGGATGTTCGGCCTCGGCGGCGACGGCGGCAACCACGGCGAGGACGCCAAGGACTACTGGTGGTACCTCGACTCCACCCCGACCCACTCCTGGATGCGCTGGCGCTACCACTACCCGCAGGCCGCCTTCCCGTACGACGACCTGGTCGCGGTCAACGCGGCCCGGGGCCGGGACGAGCCCGAGTACGAGCTGGTCGACACCGGTGTCTTCGACGACGACCGGTACTGGGCGGTGACCGTCGACTACGCCAAGGCGTCGCCGACCGACCTGTGCGTCCTGGTCACCGTCGCCAACCGGGGTCCCGAGCCGGCCCGGCTGCACGTCCTGCCCGGCCTCTGGTTCCGCAACACCTGGTCCTGGGGGCTGCCCGGCCGGGACCAGGTGCCGAAACTGGTCGGTACGCCCGGCCGGCTGGTCGGCGAGCACTGGGTGCTCGGCCAGCTGGTGCTGGAAGGCGACGGGGAGCCGGCCGCGCTGCTCTGCGACAACGAGACCAACACCGAACGGCTCTGGGGGCTGCCCGGCCGCAGCCGGTACCCGAAGGACGGCATCAACGACCACGTGGTGAACGGCGCCGACACGGTCAACCCGGCGGGGGAGGGGACCAGGGGGGCGCTGCACTACGTACTCGACGTACCGGCCCGGGGCGAGACCCGGATCCGGCTGCGGCTCACCCTGACCGCGCCGCCGCCGAGCGAGGAGCCGCCGCCCGCCCTCGACCTCGGCGCCGACTTCGAGGCGACGATGGCGACCCGGCGGGCCGAGGCGGACGGGTTCTTCGCCCGGCTGATCCCGGACCGGGCGTCCCGGGAGGAGGCCGAGGTGGCCCGGCAGGCGATCGCCGGGCTGATGTGGGGCAAGCAGTTCTACCACTTCGACGTGCAGCAGTGGCTGACCGGTGACCCGGCCGCCGCGCCGCCGCCGGCCGGGCGCCGGCACGGCCGCAACAGCTCGTGGCGGCACATGAACAGCTTCGACGTCATCTCCATGCCGGACCCCTGGGAGTACCCCTGGTACGCCGCCTGGGACCTGGCCTTCCACTGCGTCAGCATCGCCCGGGTCGACCCCGGCTTCGCCAAGGCGCAACTGCTCCTGCTGCTGCGCGAGTGGTACCTGCACCCCAACGGGCAGATCCCGGCGTACGAGTGGGCGTTCGGTGACGTCAACCCGCCGGTGCACGCCTGGGCGGCGCTGAAGGTCTTCGAGATCGACGGCGGGCGGGACTTCGACTTCCTCGCCCGGATGATGCACAAGCTGCTGCTGAACTTCACCTGGTGGGTCAACCGCAAGGACGTCGGCGGCAACAACGTCTTCGAGGGCGGTTTCCTCGGGCTGGACAACGTCGGCCCGTTCGACCGGTCGGCGGCGCTGCCGGTCGCCGGGGTGCTGGAGCAGTCCGACGGCACCGGCTGGATGGCCATGTACGCGCTCAACCTGCTCGACATGGCGCTGATCCTGGCGGTGCACGACCCGACGTACTCCGACATCGCGACGAAGTTCTTCGAACACTTCGCGTACATCGCGGCGGCCGCGTACGACCAGGGGCTCTGGGACGACGAGGACTCGTTCTTCTACGACGTGCTGCGGCTGCCGGACGGCAGCAACGTGCCGTTGAAGGTACGTTCGGTGGTCGGGCTGCTGCCGTTGGCCGCGATCACCCGGCTCACCACCGTCACCCTCAACCGGCTGCCGGAGCTGACCGCCCGGCTGCGCTGGTTCCTGGCCAACAAACCCGAGTACGCCGGGGTGATCGGCGCGCGGCGGCTCGGTGGCGACGGCCGGCAGCAGCGACTGCTCTCCATGGTCGGCCCGGACCAGGTGGTCCGGCTGCTGGCCCGGATGTTGGACGAGGAGGAGTTCCTGTCCCCGTACGGGCTGCGGACCCTCTCCCGGCGGCATCTGGCCGAGCCGTTCAGCGTGGAGTTGGGCGGGCAGGAGTTCACCGTCGGCTACGAGCCGGCCGAGTCGACCAGCGGACTCTTCGGGGGCAACTCGAACTGGCGGGGTCCGATCTGGATGCCGACCAACTTCATGCTGATCTCGGCGTTGCGCGACCACGCCGCCTTCTTCGGCGACGACCTGCTGGTCGAGTACCCGACCCGGTCCGGCAGCAAGCACACGCTGACCGAGATCGCCGACGACCTCTCCGCCCGGCTGATCTCACTGTTCCTGCCCGACGAGTGGGGCCGCCGCCCCATCTACGGCATCGCCGAACTCTTCCAGACGCACCCGGACTGGAAGGACCTGATCGCCTTCCCGGAGTACTTCCACGGCGACAACGGCGCCGGCCTCGGCGCCTGGCACCAGACCGGCTGGACCGCCCTGGTCGCCGACCTGATCCTCACCCTCCGCCGGTAGCCAAGGGCCCGCCACTGTCCTTTCCGGTCGTGGACGGGCCCCCTCCCGCCCCGCGCGCCGTCAGCCGTCGGGATGTTCCCGCTCGACGGCCCGTCAGCGGATCGCACTCTCAGCGGATCGCACTCTCAGCGGATCGCACCGTCCCGGAGCACGGCGTGCGCGCCGACCGTCTGGTTGACGATCTGCGTCACCCGTACGTCGACCGCGACACTGGCCAGCGCCACCGCGTCGGCCCGGCTCACCCCGTACTGCCGCTGCAGCAGGTCCAGCATCGAATCCAACGCGGTGAAGGTCGCCTCGTCGAGGGTCGTCCCGACCCCCATGGTCACCCAGGAGTCGGCGGTACGGGCCACCGGTCCGGTGACCGGGAAGTCGTCCCGTACGCCGAAGGTGAGGGTCACCTCGTCCATCGGGCACTCGACGGCGGTGCCGCCGACCTCGCCGTCGCCCTGGGCGGCATGCCCGTCGCCGACCGAGAAGAGCGCACCGTCGACCGGGATCGGCAGCAGCAGCGTGCTGCCGGCGACCAGCTCCTTGCAGTCCAGATTGCCCCCGTGTGACCGGGGCGGCACCGTGGAGTGCCGGCCCGGCGTGGCCGGCGGCATGCCGAGCACCCCCATGAAGGGACGGAGCGCGACGGTGTGCCCGTGCTGGTTGCGGCCAATCATCGCGACCGGGTCCAGCTGCCAGGCGTGCACCACTCCCTCCTCCTCCACGCCGTAGCTGCGGTTGAAGTCGCTCGGCCAGCCGCCGGCCACGGTGGTGCCCCAGGCCGCCGGCACGACCGCGTCGATCCGTACCTCCAGGGTCTGGCCGGCCCGGGCACCGCGGACCGCGACCGGTCCGATCAGGGCGTGACCGTAGTCGGGCTGGTACTGCGGGACCCGGGGCCGTTCCCGGTTGCGTCCGCCCGGGTACGGCCCGGCCGACCACCAGCAGTCCAGGGTCCGGTAGCTCACCGTGTCGCCGGGTTCGATGGTGAGGACCGGCGGAAGGTCCCGGGAGAAGTAGCCGTGCAGAGTTGCGTCGTCCGGGGTGAGGGTGTGTCGCATCTGGGCAGGCTAATGGCTGTCCGACCGGCCGGGGTAGGTGCCGGCCCGGCTCGGCGGCGCGATGCCGGGTCGGGGTGGCGACCCGGGACATCTCAGGGCCGACGCTCGGGGACGTCTCAGGGTTCGGTCCGATGTGTCGATGTGACGGTCGATGATTGGCTCGTCGCTGTGGATGACGTCGTACGTCTCGAATCGCTGGGCAGGACCTACGGGTCGGGCCGGAACACCGTGACCGCGCTGCGGAACGTGTCACTGCGCCTGCGGGCCGGCAGCTTCACCGCCGTGATGGGACCGTCCGGCTCCGGCAAGTCGACGCTGCTGCAGTGCGCAGCAGGGCTGGACCGGCCGACCAGCGGGCGGGTGTTGATCGCCGGTACCGACCTGGCCGGGCTCGACGAGACCGGGTTGACCCTGCTCCGGCGGGACCGGGTCGGTTTCGTCTTCCAGGCGTTCAACCTGCTGCCCGCGCTGACCGCCGAACAGAACGTGGCACTGCCGCTGCGGCTCGCCGGCCGTCGGCCCGACCGGGCCCGGATCGCGGCCTTCCTCGCCGACGTCGGCGACACCGTCGAGGTACTGCTCGCCGACGGTGGCACCGCGCCGCTGCGGGTGGCGGCCGTCCTCTCCGCCACCACCGGCAGCAACGATGTCGCCTACCTGAGCGAGCGGTTCGCCGGCACCGCGGCGTACGCCTCCACCGGGCTGGCCCGTCGGATCTACGTGACGCTGCGCCCGGACGCCGACCCGGCGGCCGTCCGGGCCGCCCTGGCGTCCGCGACCGCCGGGCTCGGCGCCCGCGTGGTCGCCGCCGAGCAGTGGCTCGGCGAGGAGAGCGGCGAGAACCGCGAGGCGAGCACCCTCGGCATGGTGCTGGTGCTGGGCATCGCGATCGTCTTCTGCTTCATCGCCGTCGTCAACACCCTGGTGATGGCGGCCGCCGACCGGCGGCGGGACCTGGCGATCCTACGGCTGGCCGGGGCCACCCCAGGTCAGACGCTGCGGGTCTTCGCGGCCGAGTCCCTGCTGGTCGTCGGCGTCGGGGTGCTGCTGGCGGCCGGCGCGTCGGCGGTGAACCTGGCCGGACTGCGGCTCGCCCTGGGACAACTGGTCGGCCCCACCCCGGTCACCGTGCCCTGGGGGACGGTCGCGGTGATCACCGCGACCGGTGCCGTACTGGCGCTGCTGGGCGCGCTGCTGCCGATCCGGCTCGCCCTGCGGTCCGGTCCGGTCGAGCTGGCCGGCATCCGCGAGTGAGCCCGCCGCTCGGGCCCCGGCGGTGCGGTGGAGCCCGGGGGTGGGGCCGGACGGCGCGGTCTCGGGCGCGCCCGGCCGGCCCCGTCGGCGGGTGGCGTCGGTCGGGGCGGTTCAGCCGTCGCGGGTGACGATCAGTTCGCCGATCGAGGCGAGCCGGTCGGTGGCGACCCCGACCCGGCCCAACTCGCCCAGCACCCCGGCGGCCTGCCGCAGTTCGTCCCCGGCGGCCCGTTCCGACCAGTCCCGGCCGCCGGCCTCCTCCACCAGCGCGGCGAGTTCCCGCAGCTCGTCGGGGTCGGCGAAGGGGGTCGGGTCGGCATAGCGGGTACGGAGCCGGGCGGCGGCCGGATTGTCGGCGGCCAGGGCGGCGACCACCGGCAGACTCTTCTTGCGCCGGCGCAGATCCGCCATCGCGGGCTTGCCGGTCCGTTCCGGGTCGCCCCAGATCCCCAGCAGGTCGTCCCGGTGCTGGAAGGCCAGGCCGAGGTGCCGGCCGTACCGGTCGAGCAGGACACGGGTCGGCTCGTCGGCGCCACCGTACAGCCCGCCGAGTGCGCAGGCGCAGCCGAGCAGGGCGGCCGTCTTGGCGGCGGACATCCGTACCGCGTCCGCGACACTCACCCCGATCGTCCGTTCGAAGGAGAGGTCCAGGGCCTGCCCCTCGATCAGCTCGTCGATGGTGCGGGCGAGTTGCGCGGCGGCCGTACCGGCGAGCTGCGCCGGCGTACGCGCCAGGACCGCGAAGGCGAGCGCCAGCAGCGCGTCCCCGGCGAGGACCGCGGCGGACGGCCCGAAGACCGCCCAGGCGGTGGGACGGTGCCGGCGGACCGGGTCCTGGTCCATCACGTCGTCCTGCAGCAGCGTGCAGTTGTGCATCAGCTCCACCGCGACCGCCGCCGACAGAGCGCTCTCCACCGCACCGCCCACCGCCGCCGCGCTCACCAGGGTCAACGTCGGCCGGATCAGTTTCCCGGCGCCGGCCTGGACCGGGCGGCCCGCGTCGTCACGCCAACCGAGCTGGTACTCGCAGACTCTTCGCATCTGTGGCCTGAGGTGCCCGACGGCCGCCGCCATCGCGGGGCGTACCGCTGCCTGACTCTCCGTCAGCCATCCCGGTTCGTCGAGCTTCGTGACCGTTCCCGTCCTGGTCATGCCGCCTGCCCTCCTCGCGCGTGGAAAGCCTCCAGCCCTGCGGTGAGAGTAGCGAGAGCAGCGGGGATTTACCTGTATTGATTTTGTCGTCCGTGCGTGACAGAGTGCTCACCCTGTTCATTCGAATCTGTTGCCGGCACCCTTGACACCATGGCTGACGTATTGGTGCTCGGCGCCGGAGTGGTGGGACTCAGCTGCGCGGTACGGCTGGCCGAGGCGGGGGTCCGGGTGAGCGTGCTCGCCGCCGACGAGCCGGTCGCGACCGTCTCCCGGATCGCCGCCGCGGTCTGGTATCCGACCCGGACCGAGGCCGACCCCCGGGTGCTCGACTGGGCCCGCCGCACCTTCGACGAACTCGCCGACCAGGCCCGCCGGGAGATCCCCGGGGTGGTGCTGCGGCCGACCCGGATGCTGCTGCGCCGCGCGGTCGCCGAGGACCCGTGGTGGTCCGCCGCGGTGCCCGACTTCCGGTCGGTCCCGCCGCCCCCCGGGTACGGCGGGGAGTGGCGGTTCACCGTACCGACCGTGGAGATGGAGCCGTACCTGCACTGGCTCGTGGACCGACTCGCCGGACTCGGCGTGCCGATCCGGCGGCACCGGGTACGAACCCTGCACGAGCTGGCCGGTCAGGCGCCGGTGGTGGTGAACGCGACCGGACTGGCGGCCGGGGTGCTCGCCGACGATCCCGCCGTCCACCCGGTCCGGGGACGGATCGTGCTGGTCGCCAATCCCGGCCTGGTCACCTCGATGCGGGACGAGGGGCACCCGGGCGGGCCGACGTACGTCCACCCGCGCAGCCGGGACGTGGTGCTCGGGGGCACCTTCGAGCCGTACGAGACGGACACCGCGCCGGACGACGAGGCCGGGCGGGCGATCGTGGCCCGGTGTGTGGAGCTCGTGCCGGAGCTGGCCGGCGCCCCGGTCCTCGGGCAGCTCACCGGCCTGCGCCCGGCCCGGCACGGCGGGCCCCGGGTGGCGGTGGACCCGTCCGGACCGGACGGCACCCGACTGATCCACAACTACGGGCACGGTGGTGCCGGGGTGACCCTGGCCTGGGGCTGCGCCGACGAGGTGGTCGCCCTGGTCGGGGCGGCCTCCGCCGTACCCGACTGACCCCGGCGGGCGGCCCGGGCTCAGGCGGCCCGGACTGCGGTGCGGCGTGGCTTCAGGCGGGGGGCCGGACCGTGGTGCGGCGCGGGTTCAGGACTGTGGGGCGGCGCAGGAGACGGTCGCGGCGGCGCTGTCGTTCCCGTCGGTGGTGGTGGTCCGGTCGGTGGTGGTGGTCCGGGCCATCAGCGTCCGCAGCGGCTCCGGCCGGCCCAGGTGGTATCCCTGCCCCCGGTCCACACCGAGGTCGCGGAGCACCGGCACCAGCTCGGGCCGGTCGATGTGTTCGGCGACGGTCCGCATCCCGAGCCCGTGCGCGGCCCGGACCACGGCGTCGATCAGGATCGGGTCCGACCCGCCGTGGTCGGCCTGCCGGACGAACTCCCCGGCGATCTTCACCGTGTTGAACGGGAGATGCTTGAGGTAGACGAAGGAGCCGTACCCGGCGCCGAAGTCGTCGAGGCTGAACCGGCAACCGGCCGAGGTCAGGGTGGAGGCCAGGTGGCGGGCGGCGTCGAGGTTGGCGATCGCGGTCGTCTCGGTGATCTCCAGACCGAGCTGGGTCGCCGGCACCCCCGCGCCGGTCAGGGTGGCGACCACCCAGTCGCCAAAGGTCGGATCCTCCATCGACCGGCTGGAGATGTTCACGTCGAACCGTAGTTCCGCACCGGCGGTACGCGCCGAGGCGAGGGCCTGGGTGGCGGTCTCCACCACCCAACGGTCCAGTTCGTAGATCATGTCGCCGCGCTCCAGCGCGGGCAGGAACTCGCCCGGCCCGATCTGGCGGCGCTGCTCGTCCCGGACCCGCATCAGCAGTTCGTAGCTGTGGATCCGGTCGTCGGGCAGGTCGATGATCGGTTGGGCGTCGAGTTGCAGTTGACCGGTTTCCAGGGCACGGCGGACCCGGGACACCACGTGCACCCGCTGGGCGGCCACCTCCTGCTGTTCCGGGGCGAACAGGCGGGCCCGGTTCCGCCCCTCGCCCTTGGCCTGGTAGAGCGCCAGGTCGGCGTGCGCCAGCAGCAGCGTGTCGTCGTCGGCGGTGTCCAGCGGTGCCGCGCCGATGCTCAACGTCACCCGCAACGGCTCCCCACGGACCGCGAGCGGGGTCCGGGCGACCAGGTCGCAGAGCCCGGCGCCGATGGCCAGCGCCCGGTCTGCGTCGCAGTCCGGCAGCAGGACGGCGAACTCGTCACCGCCGAGCCGGCCGAGTACGGCCTCCGCCGGCAGGTGCTCGGTGAGCAGCCGGGCCAGCAGCCGGAGCACCTCGTCACCGACAGCGTGTCCACGCAGGTCGTTGATGTCCTTGAAGTTGTCGATGTCGAGCAGGAGCAGGGCGGTGGTGGCGCCGCTCCCGGCGGCTGTCAGGTCGCTCATCCGGGCGGTGAGCGCCCGTCGGTTCGGCAGCCCGGTCAGCGGGTCGTGTGCGGCGAGGTACGCCAGTTCGTCCTGCACCTGACGGAACTCGGTGATGTCGTGCGCGGTACCCAGCATCCGCAGCGGTCGGCCGGCCTCGTCGGTGAAAACCTCGCCGTAACACCGCAGGATCCGGGTCTGCAGGCCGCCGGGGAGGCTCATCCGGTGGGTGAAGGTGAACGAGGTCGCCTCCCGGATCGCCCGGTCGAGTTCCGCGTCGACCAGCGCGAGGTCGTCCCGGTGGATCATCGACCGGTAGGTCCGGTAGTCCAGGTGGGTCTCCGGGGCCAGGCCGATCATCGTCTTCAGGGTCGGCGACCAGACCACCTGGTCGGTCGGCAGGTGCCACTCCCAGGTGCCGACCCGGGCCAGTTCCTCGATGTGGCTCAGCCGCCAGGCGTAGTCGTCGGCCCGGCGCTCTGCGCCCACCTGCTCGGTGACGTCGGTGAACTCGTACAGCAGCGGCGTGGTCGGCGGCCCCGGCCGGTCGTCCGGTCCGACCGGCGGCTGGTGCGGGTCGGTCAGCGTCGGCTCCCCGCCTGCCCCGGCCGGCAGCCGCCGGCAGCTCACCCGGAGGTGCCGGGTGGTACCGTCCACCGCCGCCCGGTGTACGACCACCGGCGGGCCGTCCGGCGTCACGGCGCCGAACGGCAGCGTGTCCGGATCCGTGCCGAGGAGTCGGCCGAGGTGCCGTGCCGCCTCGTTGCACCAGTGGACAACGCCCTGCTCCGATGTGGTCAGCAGCGGTGTCGAGATGGCGTCGAGTACCGCGGCGGGCACACTCGGCTGTGCGGGCACTGAGCCTCCCGTAGAGATCGGCCGAGTCCGGGCAGGGGACAGCGGGCACGCATGACCGGCTGTGAGGCAACCGAGTGTACGGAGGCCGGACGTGATCGCCAATGGCGCCGCCCGGACCGCTGCCGCCGTACCCACATCGTCAACCGTCACGGCGGCGACCGTCAGCCGGGACCGTCCGACGATCGTCAGGTCGGCTCGGGCAGGTCCCGTCGGACGATGGCCACCGCCACCCGGCAGAACTCGTCCATGTCCGGGGTGAAGCCGTCGGCGATGTCGGGATGCAGCCCGGCCCGGGTCTCGTCGAGCAGGCGCCGGCAGACCTGTTCGACCGGCTCACCCGCGTACTCGGCGCGGACCCGTTCGGTCGCCGCCCGCAGCGCCGAACTGAGCTGTTCCTCCAGCGGCGCCCGCAGGTGCTCCGGCACCCCGCCGAGCCCGTCGTCGTCGAGCGTGACGTGTGGCTCCGACATGGCTACCTCCTTCGTCGCCGGTCGGCGTTACCCGGTCCGCACCGACGGTCAAACCGTCGCCGGTAGGGCCGCCACCCGGACCAGGTAGGACAGCTGCTCGGCCGGCTCCTCCCGGTAGGAGATGTGCCGGATCTGCCGGTCGTCGAGGTAGAGCGCGACGTCGGCGAGCGCACCCAGGTGTGCCAGCCCGATGTCGGCCGCCCGTTTCTTGTCCTGCAGGACCGCGCCGATGCCGCCGAGCAGTGTCGCCGCGTCCGAGGTGCGTCGACCCGGCGGGCAGCGGAGGACGACCTCCAGGGAGACCGGCTCGGTGAGTGCCGTCCAGCCGGTACGTTGGGCCGCGCCGCAGGCGGCCTCCAACAGGGCCCGGACCCGGGCGGCCTGGCGGTGTCCGGCCGCGAAGATGGACAGCGCCTCGGTCCTGACCGGGGGCGGACCGCTGACCTCGAACGACAGCGTGAGGGCCCGGGTGTCCTGCACGGCTGCACCTCCTCTGATGACGATCCTGCCGAACGGATCGCGGGGGCGGGGCGGGTTTCACCCGATCGGGGCGGTACGCCGACCGGGCCGGGGTCGCGGATCGGCTCGCCGGAGGGCCGGGGTGGATCGCCCGGTCGCCGGCGGGGTCGCCCGGCGGGGAACCGGTGCCGACCGGTGCGACGGGTGCGCGTCCGGGGGCGGGTCGGCGTCGACGGCGACCGTTGGTGCCGGAGGTTACGACCACGGTAGCCGAGGCGCCGCCGGCCGGGAATAGCACTGTGGAGCGGTTCGGAGCGCCGTGGACCGGCGGCGCCCGCCGGGGTGGGCGGGTCAGCCGGCCAGTTTCGGGCGAAACCGGGCGAACGGTTGGTTCGGGGACGACGCGCCGGGTTGGAGGTTTCGCCGGCGGGGTGGTGGGGCAGTGGGGAGCCCAGGTTTGTCACGCCCGCTTCCGGTCAGCGTACGGCCATCCGGCCCGCCGCCAGAAGGACGGGTGTTTTCGCCGTGTCGGGCGCCCGATGAGCCCCGGCCGTCGTCGAGAGGAGCCGTTGTGGAGCGGACGGGTGGCCCGCACGGCGGGCACCGGGTGCCGGTGGCCGGGTCGGGGCGGAGCAGGAACGGGCCGCGACGAACCGAGGCGGACGTCGGTACGGGTGGTCGGCGTGGCCGGACCCGGCTGGCCGGCGCGGCCGCCGTGCTGGCCCTGCTGGTGCCGCTGGCCGCCTGTGGCTCCGGCGACGACGGCGGTGTGCCCACGGTGAACCTGTACTACTCGCCCGAGCAGAACCTGCAGAAGGTCGTGGACGACTGCAACGCCCAGGCGCAGGGCCGGTACCGGATCGCGTACCGGATCCTGCCCCGGGCCGCCGACGACCAGCGGGTCCAGTTGGTCCGGCGGCTCGCCGCCGAGGACAGCGGAATGGACGTGCTGGGTCTCGACGTGACCTGGACCCAGGAGTTCGCCAGCGCCGGCTGGCTCCGGGAGTGGACCGGTGACCGGAAGACCGAGGCCGAACGGGGCACCCTGGCCGGGCCGCTGGAGACGGCCCGGTACGAGGGCCGGCTCTACGCCGCGCCGAAGAACACCAACGTGCAACTGCTCTGGTACCGCACCGACCTGGTGCCGCAGCCGCCGCGCACCTGGGACGAAATGATCAGTGCGGCCCAGGAGCTCAAGGGACGCGGCCAGCCGTACCAGGTGATCACCATGGGGGCCCAGTACGAGGGCCTTGTTGTCCTCTTCAACAACCTGGTCGCCAGTGCCGGCGGAAAGATCCTGGACGACGCGGGCACCCGGGCGGTCTTCGACGCGGGAGCGGTTCGCGCGCTGGACGTGCTGCGCCGCTTCGCCACCGCCGGCATCACCACCGCGTCCTTCACCAACACCTACGAGGACCAGGCCCGGCTCGACTTCCAGTCCGGTGCCGGCGCGTTCCAGCTCAACTGGCCCTTCGTCTATCCGGCGATGCAGGAGGCCGACCCGGCGCTGGCGGAGAAGGTCCGCTGGGCCCGGTACCCGGGGGTGGATCCGGACCGGCCGAGCCGGGTGACCGTGGGCGGCTTCAACCTGGCGGTGAGCCGATACTCCCGGCACCCGGAGGAGTCCTTCGCGGCCGCCGCCTGCCTGCGCGACGCCGAGCACCAGAAGTTTTCCGCGATCAACGACGGGGTGCCGCCGACGATCGAGAGCGTCTACGCCGATCCGGAGATGGACGAGGCGTACCCGATGAAGGAGACCATCCTCGAGGAGTTGAAGGACGCCACGACCCGACCGCGCAGTCCGGCGTACCAGAACATCTCCACCGTGCTGTCGGCGATGCTCTCGCCGCCGTCGGAGATCCAGCCCGAGCGGACCGCGGCGCAGATGCGCGAGGCGGCGCAGGACGCGCTCGAATCAAAGGGGGTGCTGCCATGACCGAGCGGAGCGAGGTCATCAGCGGGTGCAGTCGGCCGGGTCATGGCATCGACGAGCGTAGCGAGGAGAGGTCATGACCGAGCGGAGCGAGGTCATCAGCGGGCCGGATGGGTCAGGTCATGACGTCGACGCGGCGCCCCGGGTTCCGGCGCCCCGGGGAGTGGAGCCGACCCGGCCTGGCGGCCGGGCGCGATCGAGCGAGGGTAAGCGGGCCGAGCGCCGGCTCGGCTGGCTGCTCTGCGCCCCGGCGGCGCTGGTGATGCTCGCCGTCACGGCGTACCCGATCCTCTACTCGGTCTGGCTGTCGCTGCAGCGCTTCGACCTGAAGTTCCCGGACGAGCGGAAGTTCGTCGGCCTGGCCAACTACGCGACCGTGCTGACGAACGAGTACTGGTGGACCGCGTTCGGGGTGACCATGTTGATCACTGTGGTGACCGTTGCGGTGGAACTGGTGCTCGGCATGGGGCTGGCCATCGTCATGCACCGGACGATCGTCGGGCGTGGGCTGGTCCGCACGGCGGCGTTGATCCCGTACGGGATCGTCACCGTCGTCGCCGCCTTCTCCTGGCGGTACGCCTGGACGCCCGGCACCGGTTATCTGGCCACCCTCTTCGGCGAGGGGGCTCCGTTGACCGAGCGGGCCAGCGCCCTGGCGATCATCATGGTGGCGGAGATCTGGAAGACCACCCCGTTCATGGCGTTGCTGCTGATGGCAGGGTTGGCGCTGGTGCCCGAGGACCTGCTCAAGGCGGCGTCGATGGACGGCGCCACCGCCTG
This sequence comes from Plantactinospora sp. B24E8, assembly GCF_039871735.1. Lineage (NCBI taxonomy): Bacteria > Bacillati > Actinomycetota > Actinomycetes > Micromonosporales > Micromonosporaceae > Plantactinospora > Plantactinospora sp. B24E8. The sequence continues at coordinate 43,158 of NZ_JBDPMH010000012.1, read as the reverse complement.
GCAACGGTTCACCCGGGTGATGCTGCCGGTGATGAAGCCGGCGATCCTGGTGGCGCTGCTGTTCCGCACCCTGGACGCGTTCCGGGTCTTCGACAACATCTACGTGCTGACCGCCGGGGCGAACGAGACCTCGTCGGTGTCGATGCTCGCCTACAACAACCTGATGCGCGGGCTGAACCTCGGGATCGGGTCGACGATGTCGGTGCTGATCTTCCTCACCGTGGCGGTCATCGCGTTCGTCTTCGTGAGGCTCTTCGGCACGGCTGCCCCGGGCAGCTCAGCAGAGGGAGGCCGCCGGTGAGCGCGAGGAGCGTAGCGAAGCGGAGCCCCGCAGTCGCGAACGAAGGGGCGGCTCCGGTGAGCGCGAGGAGCGTAGCGAAGCGGAGCCCCGCAGTCGCGAACGGGAGGAGACACTGATGGCTGCCGACACCACCACCCGTGCCCGGCTGCGGTGGGGACTGCTCGACGTTGTTGTGGTGGTCTTCGCACTGGTCCCGGTGCTCTGGATCGCGTCGTTGTCGTTCAAGACCACCGCGACACTCACCGACGGGAACTTCATCCCCCGGGAGTGGACAGTGGACAACTACCGGACGATCTTCTCCACCGACCAGTTCGTCCGGGCGCTGGTCAACTCGATCGGGATCGCCCTGATCGCCACCGTGATCGCCGTGGTGCTCGGCACGATGGCGGCGTACGCGGTGGCCCGGCTGGACTTCCCGGGCAAGAAGGCGCTGGTCGGGGTCTCCCTGCTGATCGCGATGTTTCCACAGGTCTCTCTCGTCTCGCCGCTGTTCGAGATCGAGCGGTCGGTCGGGCTCTTCGACACCTGGCCGGGGCTGATCCTGCCGTACATCACGTTCGCGTTGCCGTTGGCGATCTACACGCTCTCGGCGTTCTTCAAGCAGATCCCGTGGGATCTGGAGAAGGCCGCCAAGATGGACGGCGCGACCCAGGGGCAGGCGTTCCGTCGGGTGATCGCCCCGCTGGCCGCTCCCGGGGTCTTCACCACCGCGATCCTGGTCTTCATCTTCTGTTGGAACGACTTCCTCTTCGCGATTTCGCTGACCTCCACCGAGCGGTCCCGCACGGTGCCGGTGGCGTTGTCGTTCTTCACCGGGGAGTCGCAGTTCGAGGATCCGACCGGGGCGATCTGTGCCGCCGCCGTGGTGATCACCGTACCGATCATTCTGTTCGTGCTGTTCTTCCAGCGTCGCATCGTCTCCGGCCTGACGTCCGGCGCGGTCAAGGGGTGAATCGTCGTGGCTGACATCGTGCTCGACAAGGTGAGCAAGCAGTTCCCGGACGGCACCACGGCGGTCCGGGACGTCGACCTGGATATCGCCGACGGCGAGTTTGTCATCCTGGTCGGCCCGTCCGGGTGTGGGAAGTCGACCACCCTGAACATGATCGCGGGGCTGGAGGACATCAGCTCCGGTGAGCTGCGGATCGGCGGCGAGCGGATGAACGACCGGGCGCCCCGGGACCGGGACATCGCGATGGTGTTCCAGTCGTACGCCCTGTATCCGAACATGACGGTCCGGGAGAACATGGCCTTCCCGCTCCGGCTCGCCAAGCTCGACAGGGCGACGGTCGAGCAGAAGGTCACCGAGGCGGCCAAGGTGCTGGAGTTGACCGCGCTGCTGGACCGGAAGCCGGCGAACCTCTCCGGCGGCCAGCGCCAGCGGGTGGCGATGGGGCGGGCGATCGTCCGCAGCCCGAAGGCGTTCCTGATGGACGAGCCGCTTTCCAACCTGGACGCCAAGCTCCGGGTGCAGATGCGGACGGTGGTCTCCCGGCTGCAGAAGCAGCTCGGCACCACCACGGTCTACGTCACCCACGACCAGACCGAGGCGATGACGCTCGGCGACCGGGTGGTGATCATGCGGGGCGGCGCGGTGCAGCAGGTCGGTCCGCCCCAGGAGCTGTACGACCACCCGGTCAACCTCTTCGTCGCCGGGTTCATCGGCTCGCCGTCGATGAACTTCCTGCATGCGGCGGTCGAGGAGGGGCAGCTGCGTACCGCGCTCGGTGCGGTGCCGATCGGTGACCGGGTCCGGCGCGAGCTGGAGGCGGAGAACGCACCCCGGGAACTGATCCTGGGGATCCGTCCGGAGCACTTCGAGGACGCGGCTCTGATCGACGACAGTAGCCGGTCCCGGGGCATGGAGTTCGAGGCGCCGGTCGAGATCGTCGAGTCGATGGGCTCCGACAAGTACGTCTACCTGAGCGTGGAGGGGGAGCGGGCCAGCGCGGCCGAGCTGGAGGAGTTGGCCGCGGACGTCGGCGCGGACGAGCTGAGCGGTTCGGGGACGAACCTGGTCACCCGGTTGTCGGCGGAGTCCCCGGTGACCGAGGGGGAGAACCGGCGGATCTGGTTCAACCTGGAGAAGATCCACCTGTTCGATCCGTCGAACGGCCGTAACCTGACTCTGCACGAGGGGCGGTCCGCCGGGGCGCTCGCCACCTGACCCCGTCCTGGCCGGCCGGGCGTTTGTCGTCCCGGCCGGCCAGGATCCGGCACCCTCCGCCGGAGCGCGGACCTGGATCAGGTTCCGTACCAGCCAGAACCGCCGGTCAGCGGAGGCTCGAACACGTAGCGTGATTTTGTGGGTACGGGACCGGCGGTAACCTGGGGCGGCGGAGTCCGGGCGTGATCGTCGCCGCGGTGCTGCTGGCGCTTGTCTCCGCCAGTTGTTTCGCGCTGGGTGCGGCGCTGCAGCAGCGTGCCGCCCGGCGGGAGCCGCAGCACGGGACGTTCGATCCGCGGCTGTTCGTCCGGTTGCTCCGCCGCCGGCGCTGGCTGCTCGCCAAGTCCCCTGATCTCGCCGGCACCGTGCTGCAGGCACTCGCCCTACGGATGGGCCCGCTCACCCTCGTACAGCCCCTCATGATCAGCGGCATGTTCCTGGCGATCCCGCTCGAGGCGGCCCTGGACCATCGGCGGCCCCATCCCCGGGACGTCACGGCGGTCACCTGTTGCGTGTTCGGGTTGGCGGTGTTCCTCGCCGCCGCCCGGCCGAGGGCGGGTGTGTCGGAGCCCTCGCCGACGGGCTGGCTCGGGGTGGGGCTGGTCGGCGTCACACTGATCGCGATCTGTCTGGCCCTCGCCTGCCGGGTCACCGGCGCCCTGCGCGGAACGCTGCTGGGGACCGCCTCCGGGTTGCTCTACGCGGGCACGGCGTCACTGCTCAAGACGTTCGCCGGGCGGGTCTCCGCCGATCCGCTCGCGGTGCTCACCGACTGGCACCTGTACGCGCTCGGCGTGCTCGGGCTGGCGGCGGTGGCGTTGAACCAGAACGCCTTCCAGAACGGTCCGCTCGCCGCGCCGCTGACCGCGATCACCCTGGTCGACCCGGTGGCGAGCGTGCTGATCGGGGTGACCGCCTTCCACGAGACGATGTCGTTCGGCGGCCTGCGGCTGCTGGTCGAGATACCCGCCGTCCTGGCCATGATCTTCGGAATCTGGCTGGCCAGCACCCGCTCCACCGGCCGGGAGGGTTTCGAGGGCGGACAGCCGCGGTAGGGGCGCGGGTGGCCGACCCTGCCCGACGGCGGACAGCTGCCAGCGGGCGCGGAACGGTCGCCGATTCCGGCCGGGCCGCGGCCACCGGTCCGGCCGTCAGCGCTGGCCGACGGGTGGCCGCCACATCGGCTGGATCGCCGGCCCGTCCTCCGGTAGCCGGATCGGGTCGCCGTGGGCCCGGAAGCCGTTCCGCTCGTACAACCGTCGGTTGCGGCGCGAACTCGCCTCCAGGTACGCCCCGACGCCGGCGACGTCGACCAGTTCGAGCTGGTGACGCAGCATCGCGCCGCCGAGTCCGTGGCCGCGCCAGGTCGGCACCACGACCATCTGTTGCAGGTACCAGTGCGGCTCACCTCGGGGATGACGGCGTCGGGTCAGCTCGTTGACCAACGCCATCCGCGGCGCGTACTCGGGACCGTAGGCCCAGGTGAGCCGGGCGAGTTCCTCGGCCGGGTCGGCCGGCGGCGACGGTGCGGGGTCGCCCGGGACGAACTCCCAGCACGACACCCCGGCGATTTCCCCGGAGCCGTGCTGCGCCACCAGCAGTACCCCTGTCGCGAGCATGCCGTCGACCCACGCGGTCGCCTCCCCGGCCCAGGTGGCCGTCCGCTCGTGGCGGGCCGCGCCGTCCGGCACCACCCAGCTGAACACCGCCTCGTCGAGACAACCCTGGCCGAGGGCGCGCAGCACCGCCGGCGCCTCCGCCGACCCGGCTCGGCGTACCGTCACCAGACCGCTCATGATCACCTGCACTCTCGGCGGACCCGTCCGGGCCGTGAACGACGATGGGTACACTGTACGCACTCCGGTGCGGGATGCCAGCCCCGCCGGTGTCAAGGCACTGACGGAACCTCGGGTGAGGAGCGGGCGATGGGCCGGGGTGGGTCGACCCAGCTGGGACTCGCGCACATCGTGCGTGCCGGGATCGGGGTCGCCGACGCGTACGGCCTGGACGCCCTGTCGATGCGCCGGGTCGCCGACGCGCTGGACGCCGGCGTGATGTCCCTCTACCGTCACCTGTCCGGCCGGGCCGAACTGGTCGACCTGATGGTGGAGTCGGTGTTCGGCGAGATCGCCTACCCCGATCCCGGCCCGCCGGGGTGGCGTGCGCGCCTGGCGTGGGCGGCGCGACAGGAGTGGGCGATGTACCAGCGTCACCCCTGGGCGCTGTCGGTCGTCGCGGGCACCCGTCGGCCGCCCCTGGGGCCCAACGTGCTGGCCAACGCCGAGTGGCTGCTGCGGTCCGTCGACGGCCACGGGTTGGACGCCCGGACGATGTTCCAGGTCTACTACGCGGTGAGCGACTACGTGCAGGGCGCGGCCCGGTACGTGCACGGCACGGTCGAGGACGAACGGCGTACCGGGATCAGCGTCGGGCAGTGGTGGGCGGCGAGTACCCCGGAACTGGCCCGGCTGCTGCGGACCGGGCGGTTCCCGACCCTGTCCCGGCTGGTCCCCGAGGCTGGCGGGGCGCCGGAATCCCTGGTCAAGGACTTCGAGTTCGGCCTGCAGCGGGTGCTCGACGGCATCGGGGTGGTGCTCCGGCAGCCGGCACCGGGGATGGCGTCGTCGCCGACGGAAGTAACCAGGTTACCTACCCCGTCGGGCGCGCCGTCCCGCCCCGGAACCCCGTCGGACCTGCTCGCTCGGCGGTGGACCCCGGAACTGCTCGACGTGCTCCGTCGGGGGGAGGCCCGGTTCAGCGACCTCGTCCGGGCCGTCCCGGGGATCTCCCGCCGGGTGCTGGCCGAACGCCTCCGTCAGCTGGCCGACGAAGGGCTGCTGGTCCGGCGGACGGAGCCCGGCCCACCCACCCGGATCAGCTACGCGCTGACCGCCCGGGGCGCTGTGGCGCCGGATGCCGACGGATCGGGGCGTCCGTCGCGCGCCACCGACCGGTGATCCCGCACCGGTGGCCCGGGCGAGGGCTTTCGACCCGCCCGGACCACCGGCTCGACGCTGGCTACCCGCGATGGCGACAGCTATGCCCCGGCGACGCCTCCCGGCCGTCCGGCCGGTGCCACCGCCCCGTCCGCCACCGCCCCGTCCGCTGTGGCGCCGCCCGTACTCGCCCCGCCAGCGGCCGGCAGCAGCCAGCCGAGCAGGTCGGCAAGTACCGCCAGACCGTCGCGGCTCAGCACCGACTCGGGATGGAACTGCACCCCGGCGTACGTCGGACCGCGTAGGCCGTGCACCGCCCCGTCGGCGGAGTCCCGGGCCAGGCGCACCGGCCCGTACCCGGTGCCGACCTCGTCGGCCTCGGCCAGCGCGGTGTAGCTGGAGTAGAAGCCGACCCGTCGGGTCGTACCGAAGAGGTCCACGTCGCGCTGCAGACCCTGGTACGGCGCGGAACGCCGGTGCAGTCGCAGGCCGAGCCGCCCGGCCAGGACCTGGTGCCCGAGGCAGACGCCGAGGGCCGGCTGACCGGTCTCCAGCAGGCTGTCGACGAGGCGGTGCAGCACCGCCATCTTCGGCTCGGTCAGGTCGCCCGGATCCCCGGGCCCCGGGCCGACCACGACCAGGTCGGAGTCGGTCAGGTCGGTGACGGTCCCGTCGGTCAGGTCGGTGGCGGGGCCGTCGGCCGAACCACGGTGCGGCTCCGTCAGCCCGTGCCAGGGGCGCAGCTCCACGGTGAGGCCGAGGGACCGTAGCTGGTGCGCGAGCATGCCGGTGAAGGTGTCCTCCGCGTCGATGATCAACGCCCGCCGACCGACGAGCCGGGGCAGCACGTTCACCCCCGGCCTCCGCTGCTCCAGCCAGAACGGCGCCAGTTCGTGGTTGCGGGCGGCCAGTGCGGCCCGTACCGCCGGATCGTCGGCGAGCCGCAGTTCCGTCGACACGGCCGGCAGCGGCGCCGCCCGATCCGTGCCCACCGCCGGTTCGGCCGGTCCGGGGCGTACCCCAGGCGTGGCGGGTCGGACCCCGACGTCGGCCGGCCGTCCGGCGGTCCGTGGCCCGGCCGCCGGTGGACGCAGCCCGAGGGCGGCCAGCACCCCGGCCGCCTTGGTGTGCGTCTCGGCCACCTCGCCGGCGGCGGTGGAGTGCCGCACCAGGGTCGCGCCGACCGGCACCCGCAGCTCACCGCCCGCGGAGATCTCGGCGGTCCGGATCAGGATCGGCGCGTCCAGGGTCTGCCGGCCGGCCTCGTCGACCCCCAGCAGCGCCAGGACCCCGGCGTAGTAGCCCCGGCCCCGGTCCTCGTGCCGGGCGATGACCCGGCAGGCGTTCTCCATCGGGCTGCCGGTCACGGTGGGCGCGAACATGGTCTGCCGGAGGACCTCCCGGACGTCCAGCGACCCCCGCCCGGCGAGCAGGTACTCGGTGTGGACCAGGTGCGCCATCTCCTTCAGGTACGGCCCGATCACCTGACCACCGTGCTCGGCGACCGTCGCCATCATCTTGAGTTCCTCGTCGAGCACCATGTACAGCTCGTCGATCTCCTTCGGGTCGGCGAGGAACTCCAGCAGGGTGTCCCGGTCCGCCGGCCCGTCCGGGTGTCGGAACGTGCCGCTGATCGGGTTCATCATGACCAGGCCGTCCTCGACGCTGACGTGCCGCTCCGGTGACGCCCCGACCAGGGTCCGGCCGCCGGTGTGCACCAGGAACGTCCAGTAGGCGCCCCGTTCGTCGGTGAGCAGCCGACGCAGCGCGGCCAGCGCCGCCGGCAGCGGCGGTCCGGCCAGTCTGCCCCGGTACGTGCGGTGGATCACGAAGTTGGCGCCCTCGCCCCGCCCGATCTCGTCCCGGAGCACCCGGCCGACGATCTCCGCGTACTCGGGGTCGGAGATGTCGAAGCCGCCGTCGCGGACCGGGACGGTGCTGCCGGGCAGCAGGTCCAGCGCCTCGGCCAGCGGGACCCGGTCGTGCCCGGAGATCCGCAGGCATTCCAGCGGGGCGTTGTCGTCGACGCAGGCGAATCCGCGTTCGGCGATCTGCCGGTACGGCACCAGGGCGAGCGTGCGTGGGCCGGCCGGCCCGGCGCCGAGGGGGATGTCGGCGAGCCGGTCGACGGTGCACAGCGCACCGGTGAAGACCTCGAGGGTGTCGGCGCCCTCCCGGCGTACCAGGGCGAACGGCCCCGGATCGGCGCCGGCGGCGATCGAGGCCAGCAGGTGGCGCAGCTGGGTCATCGGAGGTGTTCCTCTCGGCTGGGGGCCGTCCGGCGTGGTGGCCGGTCCAGGAGAGGAACCATCGGCGGCCGCCACGTGGGCGGCCGCGTCGGGAAAGCTACGCGCGGAGGTCGGCCGCCGGAATGGCGGGCCACCAGGAGTTGAGTCGCGCGAACATGACGGTCAGTGTAGGCGAGCCGGGACGGATCCGGGGCCCCGAACGTGTCACCGACCATCAGGTGGACAACGCCGGCCGTCGGGCCCGCGCCGATCCGGCCCGGAGCCGGACCGACTGGCGTGACCTCGGCATCAGCGGCACGACAACCGGGTACGTTTCGCTCGATGAGCATTCTCGCCTTCGACCTGGGTACGTCGTCCGTGCGTGGCCTGGTGCTGGACGCCGACGCCCGGCCGCTGCCCGGTGCGCTGGCCCGGCGGAAGACCCCGATCACGATCGTGGACGGCGGGGCCGCCACCATCGACGGGCGGGCCTACCTCGACGGGTTCACCCAGTGCCTCGACGAGCTTTCCGCCGCCGGCCACCTCGACGGGGTCGAGCTGGTCGCCACCTCCGCGCAGTGGCACTCGGTGGTGCCGCTCGACCCCGGCGGCGAGCCACTCGGCCCGGTGCTGACCTGGCTCGACACCCGGCCGACCGCGCCGCCCGGGATCCCCGGGCCGGCCGACCCGCACGACTACCACCACCGAACCGGAACCTGGTGGCACCGCTTCTACTGGTCGGTGCGGCTGCCCTGGTTGCGGGAGATGGGCGAGGTCCGCCCGGCACGCTTCGCCGGCCTCGTCGAGTACATCTTCGGCCGGCTGCTCGAGGAACCGGCGATGTCGATCTCCCAGGCGTCCGGCACCGGGCTGCTGGACCTGCGCACCCTCGACTGGGACGTCGAGGCGTGCGAGCTGGCCCGGGTCCGACCGGGCGAGCTGCCGCCGCTGGCCCCGGCGGACTGGCACGGCCGGCTCCGGGCCGAGTACGCCCGTCGCTGGCCGGCGCTGCGGGACGTGCGCTGGACGCCGCCCACCGGCGACGGCGCCGCCTCCAACGTCGGCTCCGCCTGCTACGACACCCGGCGGGCCGCGGTCACCGTCGGCACCTCCGCCGCGGTCCGACTGGTCCAGTCCGCGCCGGCGGACACCGAACTGCCGCCGCTGCCCGACGAGCTCTGGCGGTACCGGGTCGACCACCGGCACGTGATCACCGGGACCGCCTTCTCCGCCGGCGGCAGCCTCTACGCCTGGGCCCGCCGGGAGCTGCGGCTGCCGGAGGGGGCGGCGCTGGACGAGGCGCTGACCCGGATCCCGCCGCACCAGGTGACCCTCCGGGCCGATCCCCGGTTCGGTGGTGACCGTCCACCCGGCCTGGCCCCGGGGGGCTCCGGCAGTGTCGACGGGATCGGTCTCGACACCTCCGCGGTCGAGATCCTGGCCGCGCTGATGGCCGCGTTGTGCGACGAGGTCGGCGTCGGTGTCGCCGCCATCGAGTCCACCCTGGACAACAAGGTCCAGGTGGTACTCGGCGGCGGTGCGATGGCCGCCTCGGCGTGGTGGCGGCACGCGTTCGCCGCCGTGCTGGCGCCGCGCGAGGTGCACCACGTCCCCGATCCGGAGATCGGTGCGGTCGGTGCGGCACTGGTGGCGATCGATCGGCTCGACGGTGCGAAGGGTCGCGAACGTATCGTCCGGACGGACGAGGGCTAGTCAGGACAGCGACAAGATCGCGTCACCGGCAGTATCCTTCCTGAGCTGTTCTGCGTACTGGATCATTGACAGCGGGACCGGGCCTGATTTGAAATGACTCGGCTCCTTGGCGCGCCCGGCATCGAGGACGGTAGGAGGCATGGTGGCTGTGGCCCCGGATCCGTCGTACGGTGCTGTCTCGCGGCACCGTCGACGCCGTCTCGACGTCCGGGTCGTACCGCACCGTCGTCGTTCGCCCTTCCGGTTGCGGGACTGGCGGATGCGTACCAAGCTCGCCGCGGTGCTGGTCGTCCCGTCGGTCGCGTTCCTGCTCATGGCCGGGGTGCAGACCGCCCAGCTGATCGGCCAGGCCGACCAGCTGGACGAGTTCGCCGACCAGGTCCGGGTGGGCAGGGAGATCACCACGCTGGTGCACGAGCTGCAGCGGGAACGGGACCAGACCGCCGGCGAACTGGCCGCACTGAGTCTGACCCCGGGCCGGGTCGAACCGGGACGGCCGCTGCCCGCGCTCGAGCCGCTCTACCCGGTCTCCGACCGGGCCATCGCCCGGTTCCGCGAGGTGGCCGCCCCACTGGCGCTCGGCGAGGCCTCCTGGCGGATCTCCTACGACCGGGCCGACGACGCGCTCAGGCGACTCGCCGACGTCCGGTCGGCGGTGCCGGCCGCCGGCCTGACCCCCGACCCGCTCCTGGCCGAGTACGACCGGGTCATCGAGGTCCTGCTGGTGCTGCTCGCCGAGCCGTCGCCCGGCACCGACCGCCCCGAGTTGACCGACGCCGTCCAGCGGTACGTCGAGTTCGCCCGGCTCAAGGAGGTCAGTTCCCGGATCCGGGCCGAGCTGTACGGGGCCGCCCGCTCCGGTCGGTACGACTCCGTCGACCTGGTCAAACTGGCCGACCTGCGGGCCCAGCAGCTGAGCGGGATCGCCGGCTTCCGGCTGTCGGCGACCGACCGGCAGATCCAGCGGTACGCCGACGCGAGCGCCGACCCCGGCTTCGTGACCGCGATCAAGCTGGAGGAGAGCACCATCGCCTCCGGTCAGCGGGGTGCCGCGCTGCTGAAACCGGCCGAGTGGTGGTCGGCCAGTCAGCACCGGCAGGACCTGCTGCGTCAGGTCGAGTCGGGGGCGCTCGACGACGCGATCGAGGAGGCCGACACCCGCAGCGCGGCGCAACTGCGCCGTACCCTGCTCACCGCCGGCGGGGTGCTGGCGGTCCTGTTGGCCGCCCTGCTCACCTCGGTCGCCATCGGCCGGTCCATCGCCCGGTCGCTGCGCATCCTGCGGAGCCAGGCGTTGCGGGTCGCCCAGGTGGAGCTGCCCGAGACGCTGGAACGGCTCCGGACCGCAGACCCGGCGACCGCCCAGATCGACGTACCGCCGGCCGACGTGCGGTCGATGGACGAGATCGGCGAGGTCGCCGAGGCGTTCGTCGCGGTGCACCGCAGCGCGGTGACGGTGGCCCTGGAGCAGGCGACGATGCGCCGGCACGTCAACGCGATGTTCGTCAACCTCGCCCGGCGCAGCCAGGTGCTGGTCGAACGCCAACTGGAGTTGCTGGACGAACTGGAGCAGGACGAGCGGGACCCGGACCAGTTGGCGAACCTGTTCAAGCTCGACCATCTCGCGGCCCGGATGCGGCGTAACGACGACAGCCTGCTGGTGCTGGCCGGGACCGAGGCGACCCGGCGGTGGAACCGGCCGGTGCCGCTCTCCACGGTCCTGCTGGCCGCGGTCGCCGAGATCGAGCAGTACCAGCGGATCCGGCACACCGCACCCGACGGCCTGTACGTCGTCGGGCACGCCGTCGCTGACCTCGTCCACCTGCTCGCCGAGCTGTTGGAGAACGCGTCGGCGTTCTCCCGACCGGACACCGTGGTGCAGATCGACGCGGCCGCCCATCCGGACGGCAGTGTGCTGGTGCAGATCGTCGACGAGGGTCTGGGTATGAGTCCGACGTCGCTGCGGGAGGCGAACGAGGTACTCGCGGTGCCGCCGGCGGCCGACGTCGCCGCCTCCGAACGGATGGGCCTCTTCGTGGTCAGCCACCTGGCCGCCCGCCAGCAGGTACGGGTGGCGCTGGCCCCCACCGGCCGGGGTGGTCTGGTGGCCAGCGTGCGGTTGCCGACCAGCCTGTTGGCACCGGCCCCGACGACGGAGCAGGGCCGTGGCCCGGGCCGGCGGATGCTCGCCACCGTCGCCGGTTCCCACAGCGGTCAGCCGTCGGCGGTCCGGGCCGCCACTTCGGACGTCGTCCCGTCCGGACCGGGCCTGCCCGCCGTCCGGCCGGTACGGGAGATCCCGACCCGGGCCGAGGACGTGCTCGGCGCGGCCGGCCCGGTCGGGGCACCGCCGAGCACCTGGTGGTCCCGGCAGGGCCGGTCCACGGCGGGCGTTACGGTGTCGGCGGCCGGGGCGGCCGACACCCCGGTGGTGCCCGCCGCCGGCAACGCCCCGCCCGCGATACCGGTGACCGGTGGGGTGAACTCCCGGGGCCTGCCGATCCGGGTGCCGATGGCCCAGCTGCCGACCAACTCCGGCCCGAGCCAGCCGAAAGTCCCCAGACCGCGCGAGGAGCCGGATCCGGACCAGGTGGGCGGGATGTTGTCGCGGTACTACCGCGGCGTCCGGCAGGCCGAGGCCGAGGACACGATGGTGATACCGATGACGCCGGTGGGCGTTCGCACCGAAGAGGAGAAATAGGTATTGAGCACGCTCAGTCAAGCGGCGAAGGATCTGAACTGGCTGGTCAGCGGTTTCACCGAGCGGGTGCCGGGGGTGGCGCACGCCATCGTCGTCTCCGCCGACGGGCTGCTGGTGGCGGTCTCCGAGCACCTGCCCCGGGACCACGCGGACAAGCTCTCCGCGGTGACCTCGGGACTGTCCAGCATCACCACCGGCGCCGCGGAGATGTTCGACGGTGACATCGTCAAGCAGACCGTGGTCGAGATGGGCCGCGGCTACTTCCTGGTCATGCAGATCCGGGACGGTTCGATCCTGGCGGTGCTGGCTGCCAAGGAGGCCGACATCGGTGTGGTGGGATACGAGATGGCGAAGTTGGCGAAGGCGGCGGGCGAGATGCTGACCCCGGCGCTGCGGGCGGAACTGCAGCAGGCGTTGCCCCGCTGACCGGACGAGGCCGGCCGGCGGGGCGGCGCCTGCCGCGTTCCGCCGGTCTCACCGCACCGGCGTCCGGTCCAGCCCGTCGAGCTGTGCCTCCAGCAGCCCGGCGAGCCAGCTCTCGAACTCGGCCCGCTCCGGGCCGTCCCAGCCCCGGGTGGCTCCCTCGATACACATGATCAGGTACAGGTAGCACGTGTAGAGGGCGAGCCGGCGGCGGCCGGAGTCGGTCAGGTCGAGCCGGCCGTGTCCGGCCGACGCGTACCCGTCGAGGATCTCCGGCTCGTCGTCGAGGTTCCGGAACAGGGTCAGCGAGACCAGTTCGGCCAGCGGGTCGCCGAAGAACGCCCGTTCGCCGTCGATCAGCCCGGTGACCCGGGCCGGGCCGGTGTTGCCGGCCTCGACGAAGACGTTGCCGTCCCAGAGGTCGAAGTGGACCAGTGCGGGGCGGCGTACCTCGTCGAGCACGTCGGCGTGCCGCCGGAGCAGTTCGCGGATCTGCGAGGGCGTACGGGGCAGGGTGCTGCCCAGTCGTACGGCGTCGTCGAGGATGTCGTCGACCATCGCGCCGAACGCGGCCCGCCAGGACGGCTGCCAGCTGCGGCTGCCCCGCAGCGGGTAGCCGTAGGCCGGGCCGGTGACGGTGTGCAGGAGGGCCGCGTGTGCGGCGATCTCCCCGCGGACGGCGGCGACCTGTGCCGGGGTCAGACTCTCCCGGACCTGGCGCAGGTCCGCGCCGGGGATCCGGCTGAGGAAGATGACGTCGGTGTTGATCATCTCCCGGCCGAAGTCGGCGTGGACCACCTCCGGCACCGGCACCCCGACCTGGCCGGCGCGGCGGTAGAAGTCCGCCTCGGTGCGCATCAGGTCGACCTCGTGGCTGAGCAGTTTGAGGTCGGGCGGCGGTGCCACCTTGAGCACGAGGTCGGTGCCGTCGGTGAGGGTGACCCCGTACGCCGCGTTGTAGGTCCCGCCGGTCAGTTCGCTCCAGGTGTCGACCTCGCCCCGGTCACCGAAGGAGCGATGGACCAGCATCCGGAGTTCGGTGTCGGTGACGTGTCGGCGGGTCAGGGTCTGTACTTCCATGGATCCTCCAGGTGGCGGTGCGGTCGGGTGGCGGATCGCCGCCCGGGTGGTGGCCGGTACGCCGGTCAGGAGGTCAGATGGCGTTGTCCGCGATCACACCTCGGTACCAGTGTGCGCTGCGCTTGAGAACCCGTCGCTGGGTGGGGAAGTCGACGTAGATCAGCCCCCAGCGCTGCTCGTACCCCTCGTTCCACTCGAAGTTGTCCATCAGCGACCAGACGTGGTAGCTCTCCAGCGGCACCCCGTCGGCGATCGCCCGGTGTACGGCGGCGAGGTGGTCGCGGAGGAACTCGATCCGGGCCGGGTCGTCCACGGTCCCGTCGGCGCCCAGTACGTCGGGGGTGGGCAGACCGTTCTCGGTGATGGTGAGCGGGACGTCGCCGTAGTCCCGGGTCACCCGGGTCAGGATGTCGTACATCCCGTCGGGGAAGATCTGCTGCCAGCTCGCCATCGAGGTCGGCCACTTGCGAATGGTGCCGCCGGCGGCGGTGACGTAGAGCGGGGTGTAGTACTGCACCGCGAGCAGGTCCACCGGGGCCGAGATGATCCGCAGGTCACCGTCGCGGATGCCCTGCACCAGCCGGCTGTCCGGCCCGAGGTCGGCGAGCACGTCCGCCGGGTACGCACCCTTGAAGATCGGGTCGAGGTAGAGCCGGTTCTCGTATCCGTCGTAGAGCCGGGTGGCCTCCGCGACGCCGTCGCTGTCGTCCGCCGGGTAGCAGGGGTGCAGGTTCAGCGCGGCGCCGATCCGGCTGTCGGCGCCGGTGGCGCGCAGTGCCTGTACGGCGAGTCCGTGCGCGAGCTGCAGATGGTGGGCGACCAGGTAGGCCGCGCTGGGGTTGCGCAGGCCGGGCGCGTGGTGGCCGCCCAGGTAGCCGTTCTGGACGACGGTCTTGGGCTCGTTGATGGTGAGCCAGACCGGAACCGTGTCGCCGAGCGCCTCGAAGACGGCCTCGGCGTAGTCGGCGAAGCGGTAGGCGACGTCCCGGGACTCCCAGCCGCCACCGTCCTGGAGGGACTGTGGCAGGTCCCAGTGGAAGAGGGTGGCCATCGGCGCGATGCCCCGCTGGTGCAGGCCGTCCACCAGGCGCCGGTAGAAGTCCAGGCCGCGCTGGTTGGGCGTACCGGTGCCGTCGGCCTGGATCCGGGGCCAGGAGATGGAGAAGCGGTACGTGGCGAGCCCGAGCTCCTGCATCAGGTCGAGGTCGCCGAGGTAGCGGTGGTAGTGGTCGGCGGCGACGTCGCCGGTGTCGCCGTTGCGGACCCGACCCGGGGTGTGGCTGAAGGTGTCCCAGACCGACTCGCCGCGGCCGTCCTCCTTGGCCGCGCCCTCGATCTGGTACGCCGAGGTGGCCGCGCCCCAGCCGAAGCCCTCGGGGAAGCGCAGTCCGAGGCGCGCCTCGGGCGAGGTACGTCGCTCGGGGTCGGACTCGGCGTCGCAGCCGGTGAGTGTCGCGCCGGTGCCCGCAGCGGCGGTGGCGGCCGAGCCGACCGACAGGCGGCTGGCTGGAACGGCGCTGGCGGATAACGCGGCGCGGCGCAGCAGATGCCGCCGGGTCAGTACGGACATGCTGTCTCCTCGTGTGTGGGGCCCTCCGCAGATGGCCGGGAGCGCTCCCATGGAGAAGGGTAAGTGATCCCTGGGCCGGTTGCGTATGGGATGTTCGGGTGGCAATGGCGGGTCTGGGCCTCGTCCATTGCCCGTCCCCACGTGCGCCATGAGCAAGGCGACCGGGCGTCGCGTCGCGACGGGGCCGGTCGCCGGGGAATGTCGATGGCGCGGTCGGAGCACCGGTTCGACGCCGGGGCGTGGTACCGATGACCGATGCACCCCCCTTGTGGTCGGGGGGTAGTGTGGGGACGGGGAGGGCAACCCCCGTCCCCACCGTGAGTTACCAACACGCACGAGCGGAATTGGCGTCCAGGTCGTGCGTGCCGCGCGGGAGCCGGGCCACGCGAGTGGCTCTGGTTCCACCTCCTCTCGACGGTGGTGTCGCGGCTGGCGGCGGAGTCCGGGCTGGCCCGCCGTCAGCCCTAGTGGCTGAGTGGTCGGCGGCTACCTCGCCGGAGCGGGTAACCTGCCAACGGGAGTGCGGACGATTGGTCGGGCCGACGTCCGCGAGCTCCGTGGTGGTGCGGATACAAGCTACTTACATCCTCATCAATGGAAGCGCTCCCATCGACGTTGGTTGGACTGTAGCCCGCGTCACGGGTTTGTGAAAGACCCAAAATAAGATCGAAACATCTGGCCAACGTCGAGGAAACTCCGTTGTGCCCGGACCGGTCGACAAGTGTCCAGGTCAGAACGGCTCCCGACCGTCTTTTCAGGATCATGGAACCGCTCCCACTTGATGCGGGAGCGCTCCCATGCAAGACTGTCGAACTATCGCGCCAGGGAGCCACACCGACGCGATCGCGGGCCGCCGAGGGCATCCGAACATCGGTACGGCGCCCACCCACCGGAGCCGCCACGTCCGGCGCCTCCTCCGGCGTCTGCCGACCCCGGTCCGGGACGGGTTGACCACCACCATCCCGGCGCCTTCCCACCCACGCGCACCGCTCCGGCTCCACGCGCAGGAGGCGCCTCGCCGCGGCACCGCCGCGGCTGGTCCGCGAGGAGATGCACGAATGAAGTTGAGGTCAGCAAGACGCCGGATAGCGGTGGCCGCCGCCGGCGTACTGGTGGTGGGGGGTGTCGCTGTCGCACCTGGGGTCGCCCAGGCCGCCCCCGGCTGCGACGTCACCTACACCGCCAACAGTTGGGGGAGCGGATTCACCGCGTCCGTGACGATCCGCAACGTCGGCGACCCGATGACCAGCTGGCGTCTCGGGTTCACCTTCCCGGGCAACCAGCGGGTCACCCAGGGCTGGTCGGCCAACTGGACCCAGTCCGGCGCGAACGTCACCGCGACGAACATGTCCTGGAACGGCAACCTCGCCACCGGCGCGTCGACCACGATCGGATTCAACGGTTCGTACTCCGGGACCAACACCAGTCCCACCTCGTTCACCGTGAACGGCGTCGCCTGCAACGGTGCGCAGAACACCGCGCCGACCGTCGACATCACCAGCCCGGCGAACAACGCGAGCTTCACCGCACCGGCCGACGTCACCGTCACCGCGACCGCCAGCGACGCCGAGGGCCCCGTCGACCGCGTCGAGTTCTACCGCAACGGCCTGCTGGTCGGCACCGACACGACCGCGCCGTACAGCTACACCAACACCGCCCTGCCGGCCGGCACGTACACCGCCCAGGCCCGGGCGTACGACAGCGCCGGCCTGGCCGGCACCGACGAGGTGGCCTTCACCGTCACCGGCACCAGCCAGGCCAGCGTGGTCACCCCCGCGACGCTCGCCCTCGCCGAAGGCGCCAGCGGCCAGCTGAACGTCAAGCTCAGCGCCGCGCCGACCAGCAACGTCACCGTCTCGCTGAGCAAGACCGGCGACGCCGACGTCACGCTCGGCGCGACCAGCGCGACGATCACCCCGCAGAACTGGAGCACCGGGGTCAACGTCGCGGTCAACGCCGCCCAGGACGCGGACGACACCAACGACACCGCGACCATCACGGCCAGCGCCAGCGGTCGTACGCCGTCGGTGACCCAGGTGACCGTCAGCGACGACGAGGGCGGCGGCCCCAGCGGCGAGTACGGCGAAGAGTTCATGGAGCTGTACAACAAGATCAAGGCTCCGGGCAACGGCTACTTCAGCCCCGAGGGCGTGCCGTACCACTCGATCGAGACGCTGCTGGTCGAGGCCCCGGACCACGGTCACGAGACCACCTCCGAGGCGTTCAGCTACTGGCTCTTCCTCGAGGCGATGTACGGCCGGACCACCGGCCAGTGGGGCCCGTTCAACCAGGCCTGGCAGGTCATGGACCGGTACATCATCCCGTCCGAGACCCAGTCGAACTACAACCCGAGTGACCCGGCCGACTACGCGCCCGAGGCCAACCGGCCCGACCTCTACCCGCAGCAGGGCGGCAAGCTCGACGCCAGCGTGCAGGTCGGTCAGGACCCGATCGCGCAGGAGCTGCAGTCCACCTACAACAGCGGCCGGGTCTACGGCATGCACTGGCTGCTCGACGTGGACAACGTCTACGGCTACGGCCGGTGCGGCGACGGCACCACCAAGCCGGCGTACATCAACACCTACCAGCGGGGCCCGCAGGAGTCGGTCTTCGAGACCGTTCCGCACCCCTCCTGCGAGACCTTCGAACACGGCGGACCGAACGGCTACCTGCCGATCTTCATCGGTGACTCGTCCTACGCCCAGCAGTGGCGCTACACCAACGCCCCGGACGCCGACGCCCGCGCCGTGCAGGCCGCGTACTGGGCACTGAAGTGGGCCAAGGAGCAGGGCGCGGAGAGCCAGATCTCGGCCACCATCGCCAACGCCGCCAAGATGGGCGACTACCTGCGCTACTCGATGTACGACAAGTACTTCAAGCAGCCCGGGTGCGCCTCACCGTCCTGCGCCACCGGCACCGGCAAGAACAGCGCGGCGTACCTGCTCTCCTGGTACTACGCCTGGGGTGGCTCGCAGGGTGGCAGCAGCAGCTGGTCGTGGCGGATCGGCTCCAGCCACAACCACGGCGGCTACCAGAACCCGTTTGCGGCCTGGGCGCTGTCCAACGTGACCGAGCTGATCCCGCGGTCGCCGACGGCCCGCCAGGACTGGCAGACCAGCCTCGACCGGCAGCTCGACTTCTACACCTGGCTGCAGTCCGCCGACGGGGCCATCGCCGGCGGGGCCACCAACAGCTGGAACGGCGACTACAGTGCCCGGCCGTCCGGCGTGCCGACCTTCTACGGCATGGTGTACGACGAGAAGCCGGTCTACCACGACCCGCCGTCGAACCAGTGGTTCGGCTTCCAGGCGTGGAGCCTCGGCCGGGTCGCCGAGCTCTACAACGAGACCGGCAACGCCAAGGCCAAGGCGATCCTGGACAAGTGGGTGCCCTGGGCGATCGCGAACACGACCGTCGACGGTGCCACCTACCAGATCCCGTCGACGCTGCGCTGGTCCGGCCAGCCGGGCGGCAGCTGGAGCGCCGGCACCACGTCGGTCAACAACGCCAACCTGCGGGTCGAGGTCCTCGACCACACCCAGGACGTCGGCGTCGCCGGCGCGTACGCCCGAGTCCTGGTGCACTACGCCGCCCGGTCCGGCAACGCCCAGGCGGCCGCGACCGCCAAGGCGCTGCTCGACGCCGTCCTGCAGCACAAGGACGACAAGGGTGTGGCGGTGCCGGAGACGAAGGCGGACTACAACCGCTTCGACGACACCTACAACAGCAGCACCGGACAGGGCCTCTACATCCCGTCCGGGTTCACCGGAACCATGCCGAACGGCGACCCGATCAACTCCAACTCGACGTTCCTGAGCATCCGGTCGTTCCTCGAGGACGACCCGGACTGGCCGAAGGTGGAGTCGTACCTGAACGGCGGCCCGGTGCCGACCTTCACGTACCACCGGTTCTGGGCTCAGATCGACGTCGCGATGGCGTTGCACGACTACGACCGGCTGCTCGGCTGACGCCGGTCGACAGACGGGCCTGATTCCCACGGTCAGGCCACCCGTGGCGGGTCCGGCCGGATTGGCCAACGCAGCGATCCGGTCGGCCCGCCACTCCCCACCCGGGGCGGGCTCCCCGGGCGGGACCCCAGCACCGACCTGCGGGCGGGCGACACGACGTCGCCCGCCCGCGGCGTCTCCCCACCGGCCTCCCGGGCCCGTCCCCGGCCTCCGGCTGAGTTTCCAGTCAGCTGGGCGTGCCGTACGGGGGCGGAGGGAGTATTCTGGCGGGCAGAGGGAGAGGCCGCTTCCCCCGTGGCGGCCTCTCCCTCTGCTGTTTCCCCACGGCTTCTCCGACGGGTGCGACCGCGCCCCGCACCGCCGCCGGCATACCGCCCGCCACCAGGCGAATCGCGACCCGACCGGGGTCGCCGTGCGGAGCACCGGATGCCCGACTACGGTTTCCGCCATGAGCGGGCGGAAGACGGTCCTGACGGCGGGTTGGCTCGGCTTGTCGACCCTGCTACAGGTGGTGGTCCTCGTCGCGGTCTGGTGGTTCGCCGTCCGCACCGAGCATGGTCAACTGCTCGACACGATCGCGCTCACCGGTAACTCCATCGGCCAGCACCGGATCGTGGGAGTGGTCGGCGGCGTACTCAACGCGGTCTCCCTGCTGTCGTTGCTGGCCGCCACCGTCGTGATCGGATTCATCGCGTTGATCCGGGGCCGGATCGGGCTGGCGGTGGTGACCATCGTGCTCATCGCCGGCGCGAACCTGACCACCCAGGCGCTCAAGTACGTCATCGAGCGGCCCGACTTCGGCATCGACCCGGAGCGGGCGGCGGCCGGCAACAGCCTGCCCAGTGGCCACACCACGGTCGCCGCCTCGGTCGCGATCGCGCTGGTGATGGTCCTGCCGCCGCGACTGCGCGGCCTGGGCGCCCTGCTCGGCGCCGGCTACGCCGCGGCCGCCGGCGTGGCCACCCTGTCCGCCGGTTGGCACCGGCCGAGTGACGCGGTCGCCGCCCTGCTCGTGGTGGGCGCGTGGGGGAGCCTGGCCAGCCTGGTCCTGCTGCTGGTCCAGGGCGACACCGTGCAGGTGGAGCCCGGTGACGGACACCTGGTGGTCCGAAACGTGCTCGCGATCGGTGGCCTGGTCCTGGTGGTCGCGGCGGCGGTCGCGATCGGCTGGACGGACGGCGAGCGGATGACCCCGATCGAGGAGTTCGGCCGGCGACGGCTCCTCGTCGCGTACGCGGGCAGCGCCGCCGGCATCGCCGGTACCGCCGCGCTGGTGATGGCGTTGGTGCTGCGTACGGTGCACCGGGTGGTGCCCCGACGCATCAATCGACCCGACCCGGCGGCGACGGAATGACGGATCTTGGCGGGTAGGGTCGCGACATGCGAACCCGCGACGCCTTCCGCGCCGAGGCCGGGCGACTGTCGGAGGTGCTCGGCGGGCTCACCGAGGCCGACCTCGACCGCCCCACCGGCTGCCCACCCTGGTCGGTCCGCGACCTGCTCGGGCACGTACGTACCGGCGCCGGCCGGATCGTCGGCATGCTCGCCCAACCGGCACCGGCCCGGGCCGAGGTCGACCCGGCCAGCTACTTCGGGCCGGCCAAGTTCACTCCCGAAACCGACACGGCCCGGATCGACGCCGCGCGCCGGGACGGCAGCGGTTTCACCACCGGCCGCGAACTCGCCGCCGACTTCGACCGCACCTGGCGCGAGGCGTACGACGTCACGGGTCGGGTGCCAGGGGAGCGGGTGGTCCGGACCCGGCACGGGGATCCGATGACCGTCGACGACTTCCTGGCCACCCGGGTGGTGGAGTTGGGCGTACACGGGCTGGACCTGGCGGCGGCCCTCGACCGGGAGCCGTGGCTGACCCCACCGGCCGCCGAACTCGTCGCCGGGCTGCTCACCGACGCCGCCGGCCCGGCCGGGGCCGGGCTCACCGACGAGCTGGGCTGGGACCGGTTGACACTGATCGCCAAGGCGACCGGCCGCTCGCCGCTGACCCGAGCCGAACAACAGGTGGTCGACCGCC
Organism: Plantactinospora sp. B24E8; assembly: GCF_039871735.1. Taxonomy (NCBI): domain Bacteria; kingdom Bacillati; phylum Actinomycetota; class Actinomycetes; order Micromonosporales; family Micromonosporaceae; genus Plantactinospora; species Plantactinospora sp. B24E8. Next base: position 22,039 of record NZ_JBDPMH010000012.1, on the reverse strand, counting down.
GGGGCGTGCGCTGGCCCGCCTTCGGTTGACCTCGGTCGGTCAGCTTCTGCGGAGGTGGGCCAGGACCACCGGGTCGATTCTGGCCGGGACGATCCGCTCCTCCAGGTTCTCCACGCCGGCCCAGGCGGCGAGCCGGGCGTCCAGCCCGGAGCCGTCGTCCGGGTGACCGGCGGCGGCGAGCAGCGTGGACACCTCGTCGGCGAGCGCGCCGGTCAGGTCGAGCAGGGTCGCCGGATCCGGCTTGCCGAAGAGCATGGTGTGCACCCCGAGTAGCCGTCCGAGTTCGGCCACCGGGTCAGGATGGTCGTCGACCCGCAGATCCACCACGACGTCGCTGCCGCCGCCGTAGCCGCCGCCCCGGGCCACCACCAGCAGTGCGGCGCTCTGCCGACCGCGCCGGTCACCGCCGGCCAGGTCACCGGCCCGGAGCGCGCCGAGCAGCCGCTCCGTGAAACCGTGGTCGGTCAGCCCCAGCCAGGCGTCGCGCATCTCGTCGACAACCTGCGGACCGGCCAGGATGTTGCCCTGGACCGCCCAGCCGTCGCCGGCCTGCCCACCGGCCCAGTCGTGGCACTCCGGCCCGGTCCAGCTGGCACCGGCACCGTCCGCGCCGACCACCCCGAGCTGGCGCTGTGCCCGCCCACCGTCGGCGGCGACGAGTCCGGCCACCACGTCGGCGGCGGCCACCCCGGTACGGAGCAGGGCGAGCCCCTGCGGACGGTAGGCCAGGTTGGCGTGCGCCTGGGTGGCGATCGCGCCGACCTCGGCCTCGGCGGCCGGTACCAGGGCACCGACCCCGAGGAACTTGCTGGCCACGGCGACACCGTGCATCCGGCCGTCGTCGGAGCGAGCCACGATCGAGAACGTCACGCGGCGAGACTACAACCCCGTCCACGGGTACCGAGCCCCCGCCCGAGGATGTCGTCAGTCCCGCCAGCGGAGCGGGCCGGGATGCAGGGACCAGACCAGCCGTCGCCACCAGGACCGCTTCGCCCGCAGCTCGGCGGCGTACGCCAGAGCCAGGTCGGCGGCCCGTCGCGCCTGCTCGTCGGTGGCGACGGCCGGCGCGAACGCGGCCAGGTTGACCAACTCGGCCAGGTCGTCGACACCGGGTACCGCCGGCCGGAGCCCACCGGTCGACGGTCCGGCCCCGACGCCGCCCGAGGGTTCCGATCCCGCCTCCGGGCCCGGCGGCAGCGGCTGCCCCGGCTCCCGCAGGCTCGACCGGGCGTGGGCGGCCACCTCGGTGGCGGCCAGATGCTCCGGCACCGGCCTGCCGGCCAGCCGCAGTGCGTCGGTCAGCTCCCGCCACGCCCCGGCGATCCGCTGGGCCGGCGGACCGTCGGCGAGTCGACGGCGACGTTGGGCCCGCCGCATCCCGACCACGACCAGGGCCAACCCGGTCAGCACCAGCAGCAGGCCGCCGGTGCCGCCACCGACCAGCACCGGTACGCCCGGTCCACCGCCGCCGCCCGGCGCGGCCACCGCCTCCGCCGACGCCTCCGGGGTCGCCTCCGGCGGCGGGGTGGCCTCCTCCGGCGGCGGCGTCGGATCCTCCGGCTCCGGCTTGAACTCGTCCTCCACCGGTCGGGGTCGGGTGTTCGGCAGCGGCAGCGGGTTGAACGCCACCCAGCCGAGACCCTCGAAGAGCACCTCCGGCCAGGCCAGCGCGTCCGCGCCGTGGACCGGGCCGGTACCGGTCGGCGAGTTGAAGCCGACCACCACCCGGGTCGGCAGACCCATCATCCGGCCGAGCACCGCGTACGCGGCGGCGAACTGTTCGGAGGTGCCGCGCTGCCCGCCCCCGTTCGGCGGTCCGAAGAGGAAGAACGCCAGGTTGGGATAGGCGTGCCCGCTCGGCGCGTCGTCGACCACCCGGTAGTGCTCGGCGAGGTACGTCTCGATCGCGATCGCTCGGTCGTACGGGGCGCCGTTCTCCTCGGCCAACTGGTCAGCGAGGCGCTGCACCTGCTCGGGCGCGCCCGGCTCGACCCGGAGGAACCGGGCCACCGCGTCCCCGAACGGCACGTTCGCCGCCGGCAGCAGGTTGTAGTCGGGGTGTTCCCGTTCCGAGCTGACCGTGTAGCGCAGACCCTCGGTCAGCCCCTCCGGGCGGATCAGGGTGCCGCTGGCCTGCTCGTACGCCACCCGGGAACCGGTCACCTCGCGAGGTGTCGGGACCGCAGGCAGGAGCCGGCCGCTGAGCTCCCTGATGGTGATCTCCTGCTCGATCCGGTCCACCGCGGCCGGCTCCGGCACCTGCTCCGTGGCCGGCAGCACCCGCCCCGCGTTGCGGTAGGTGCCGCCGACCCGCCAGGTCACCCCGTCGTAGTCACTGAGTACGGCGAGCCGGATCCGTACCGCACGCGACTGCTCGGCGAGGTCCTGCTCGTCGGCCGGTTCGCCGTCCTCGGGCGGCTCCTCCTCGCCGTCACCGGCAGCCGGCTCGGTGGGCGGCGGCTCGTCCGGTGGCGGTGCGCCGGTGGTCCGTACCTCGAGCAGGGTCTGCTCCGGATGCAGTGCCCAGCCGGAGATCCGGATCAGCGGGTTCTCGTCCAGACTCTCCACCTGCGGCGGCTCGACGTAGCGACGCGGGTCGACCGGGGTGGCGCCGACCTGCCGGGCCACCACCGGGGCCACCACGGCGGCGAGCCCGACCACCACGACCAGCCCGACGGCGGTGCTGGCGGCGGTCCGCAACCGCAGCGCGGCCCGGACCGCCGGCGTCAGGCCGGCCCCGGCGTCGGCCCCGTTCGCCGGGCCACGCCGGTCGGGTCGTCCGCCGGTGGCCAGCGCCAACGCGGCCGCGCCGGCGAAGGCGACGGTCAGCCACGGTGTCGACTCGGCGTTCGGGCCGACGACGTAGAGCGCCCCGGCGTACAGGGCGACCGGGGCGGCGAGCCCGAGCAGCACCCTCGCCGCCCGGATCCCCACCTCGGCGGCGGCGAGTCCGGCCAGCCAGGCCGCGACCACCGGCACGATCACGGTGTCCGGGGTCGGCTCGATCGGGATCAGCGCGGTCAGCAGCCGGGGGATGCCGTTGCGGACCGCGTCGGCGGCGACGTCGGGCAGTCCGCCGGGCAGGTCGGCCCGTCGGGCGGTGAACCAGAGCGTGAAACCCGTGTAGCCGAGCAGGGCCAGCACCGAGAGCGGGGCGACCAGCCAGGACGGCGCCCGCCGGGTGGCCAGGCTGACCCCGACCGCGCCGACCGCCGCGCCGAGGACCAGCTGGCCGAGCAGCGGTCCGGCGTACACCCGGCCGAGCACGGCACCGGCGAGCCCGATCATCACGACCAGCGCCACCGGCACCGCCAGCCTCTTGAGGAACCTCACCACCGGCGGACCCCGTCCCACTCGGCGGCGAACTCCGCGCCGTCCGCCGCGTCGACCACCACCAGACCCGCCCCGCCGGCCGGCGTCGGCCCGTCGGCGCCGAAGACCCCGACGACCACCGACGGGTACGCCGACCGGAGCCCGTTCAGGTAGCCCAGGTCGGCGCGGCCCGCCGGCCCGGTGAGGAAGACCAGGGTGTCGCCGAGCCGCTCCTGACGCAGCCGGAGCGTGGCGGTACGCAGCGGGTCGTCGTCACCTCCCCGGGCGCCCGGGGTCAGTTGTGTGGCGGCGAGCCGGTCCAGGAACTCGCCACCGGGGTCGGCGCCGACCAGCAGCATCGTCACCGGCAGGTCCTCGCGGCGGGCGGCCACCACCACCGAGGCGGCGGCCTCGCAGACCGACTCGAACGTCTCGACCACCCCGTCGACCGGTCTCGGGTACGCCGCCGCCCGGTTGTCGAGCAGGACGACGATCCGGGGCAGGCTGGTGTCGAGTTGCTCCTTGACCATCAGCTCGCCGACCTTGGCACTGGTCCGCCAGTGCACCCGGCGAAGTTCGTCGCCGACGACGTACTCCCGCAACGAGTCGAAGGTGATCGAACCCTGGGGGACCTTGTCGACCCGGCCGTCCATGCTCCGGGACACCCCGGCCGGGGTGGCGGTCAGCGGGTGGATCCGGGGATGCACCCAGACCTGGGCGGTGCCGCCCTGCGAGCGGGCGACGGTGATCAGACCGAGCGCGTCCCGGCCGGTGATCCGCAGCGGCCCGACGGTGACCACCCCGCGCCGGTGGGTCGGCACCGGATAGCTGACCGTGGTGTCCCGGCCGGGCCGCAGCCGGAGCACCGGCACCGGTACCGGTCGGCTGCCGCAGCGGTCCTCGGCGACCAGGTTGGCCGAGCGGAGCCGGGCACTGTTCCGGATGGTGAGGGTCATGGTCGCCGGTTCGCCCCGGCCGACCCGGTCCGGGTCGGCGACCCGGGTCACGTCGAGCCGGGGCCGCCAGGCGGCGTTGCCGACCGCGCAGCCGACCGCGATGCCGGCGGTGGTGCCGAGCAGCGCGAGTTCCGGGTAGCCGAAACGGAACCCGACGAGCAGCAGGATGGCGGCGCCGGCGAGCAGACCGAAGCCGCGCGAGGTGATCGTCATGGTGCCCCGGCGGTCAGGTCTGCGCCGTGGCGAGCTGTCCGGACGGCAGCGGCACCGGTACCGACGCCACCGCCTCGTGCAGCACCTCGGTCGGGGTGACTCCGCGGACCTGGGCGTCGGGGGTGAGCAGGATCCGGTGGGCGAAGACCGGCTCGGCAAGCAGCTTGAGGTCCTCGGGCAGGATCCAGCCCCGGCCGTCGATCAGCGCGTAGGCGCAGGCGGCCCGGGTCAGCGCGATGACGCCCCGGGGGCTGACCCCGACCCGGACGTGCGGGTGGTTGCGGGTGGCGGCGGCGAGCCGGACCGCGTACGCGTAGAGCGGGTCGGCGATGTGCACCCGCTGCGCCATCCGGACCATCTCGCCGACGGTGGTGGTGTCGGTGACCGGCTCCAACGCCTCGGGGGAGCGGACGGTCGCACCGCGCAGCACCTCGATCTCCACCATCTCGTCCGGGTAGCCGACCGAGAGTTTCACCAGGAACCGGTCGAGCTGCGCCTCGGGGAGCCGGTACGTCCCGTCCATCTCGACCGGGTTCTGGGTGGCGACGACGAGGAACGGTCGGGGCACCGGGTGCCGGACCCCGTCGACGGTGACGTTGCGTTCCTCCATCACCTCCAACAGCGCGGACTGGGTCTTCGGCGAGGCCCGGTTGATCTCGTCGGCGATGACGATGTTGGCGAAGATCGGGCCGGGATGGAACTCGAAGGCCCGGTTCGCCTGGTTGAAGATGGTCACCCCGGAGACGTCGGCCGGGAGGAGGTCCGGGGTGAACTGGATGCGGCGCCACTGGCCGTGCACGGTGGCCGCGATCGCCCGGGCCAGGGTGGTCTTGCCGACCCCCGGTACGTCCTCCAGCAGCACGTGCCCCTGGGCGAAGAGCGCGGTCAGGGCGAGTCGGACCACGTGCGGCTTACCCAGCACCACCGAGTTGATGTTCTCGGCGATCCGGGCGGCCAGACTGGCGAAGCCCTGCACATGGTGCTGGGTAAGCGGCTCGTGGTGGTTCACGGTCGTGGTGCTCCTGACGTACGGGTGGCGCGGTCAGCAGGTCGGCAGGACGTTGATGTTGTCCCCGCCCTCCAGGTTCAGCCAGGCCCACGGGATGTAGTTCCGGCCCTCGTAGTTCACCTGGACCCACCAGGTACTGCGCTTGTCGTTGTTGTAGATGTAGGCGTAGACCTCTTCACCCGACTTCTTGCAGTACGCCCGCAGCCGGGTGCCGGGCTTCGCCCAGCCGACCTGCTTGTCGTTGTCCTGCTGGGTGCCGGAGAAGATCTCGTTGCCGTTGCGGCCGTCCCGGTCCCGGTCGCAGTACGTCGCGGTGTCGCCGTTCTGACCGTTCTTGCAGGTGGCGATCCCGTAGGCGATGGCGGTCCTCCGGTTGACGGCGGGTGTGGTGAAGGTGCCCGCCGCGTTGGTCGCGGTGACCGTCACGCTGTACGCCGTATCCGCGGTCAGGCCGGTGATCTGGGCGCTCTTGCAGTTGGGGGCGTTCACCCTGGGGCGGCCCGCCGCGGTGACCGAGCACTGCGGCGTACCGCTGTTGGCGGCCATGGTGAACTCGACCGTGATCGAGGTGGTGGTGGTGCCGCCACCGGTGACGGTGATGTTGGGCATACCCAGGGTCTGCGCGGTTTTGGTGGCGGCGGCACCCGGTCCGGCCTCGTTGACCGCCTGAACCCGGGCCGTGACGGGGGCGCCGTTGCCGAAGCCGTTCACCGTCGTCCCGGTCGCCGACCCGGGAACCTCGCTCTTCTGGCCGTTGGCGTCGACCAGGTATTTGGTGATCGGCCGACCGTTGTCGGCGGGGGTAGCCCAGGTCAGCCGGATGGCGCCCTTCGCGTCGGTAACCGTCGTGGCGTTGAGGTTGACCGGGGCCTCCGGGGTGGTGAACGGCACCACCGTGCCGCTGACCGGGGAGGCGGCCGAGCCGGCGCCCTTCTCGTTGATGGAGACGACGGTGAAGGCGTACTGGCTGCCGTAGGTGAGTTCACCGGCCGGGATGACCAGTTCGGTGCCGGTCGCCTCGCCGGCCGGTGCGTTCGCGCCGGCGGAGATGGCGGTGACCGCGTACTTGTTGATCTTGTAACCCTGGCCGTTCGCTTCCGGCCACTTCACCACCACCGTGCCGTCCGGCCGGGCCTCGGCGGTGACATTGGCCGGCGGGTCCGGCACCTCGGAGGTCGGCGTCACCGGGTTGCTCCGCCGGGCCGGGCCGGCACCCTTCGCGTTCACCGCGTGCACCGAGAACCGGTAGGTCTCGCCGTTGGTCAGGCCGGTGACCTCCAACGACCGCTGGTCGGCGCCGACCTGGAAGGTCTTCCCGGCGCCCTCGACGACGTACCGGGTGATCGCAGCGCCGTTCGCTGCCGCCGGACGCCAGCTCACCCGGGCCTGCGCGTTGCCGGCGGAGGCGGTCACCGCGCGCGGCGCGCCCGGCTTGCTGACCACCGGATCCTTCGGCGGCGGAGGCGGCGGCGGGGTCGGCGGCGGGTCGCCGCCGAGGATGTCGTTGGCGTACTTGTTGACGTCCTGGACCAGGTGGTGGTCGTCGATCACCTTGGCCCGGTCGGAGTTCGGCGCGTTGACGAAGAGGTGGTTCTCCCGGACCTCCAGCTCCAGCGGCCCGTTCGCGCCCGGCACCTCGATCGTCTCCAGCAGCTTGCCCGCCTCGTCGAACGAGTAGACCTTGCCGGTGCCCTGGTCGGCGCAGTAGAACCGGCCGGCCCAGGCGACCGCCGGGTCGAGCTGGGTCCCCTCACCGGGGACGGTGAACCGCTGCCCGACGGCGGCGTTGACACTGACCACGACGTTGCGGTCGTCGATCACCGTCACCGGGATCTGCTCGCCGGTGGTCCGCGTTGGCAGCTGACCCGGGCCGGTCAGCGGCAGCGTGACCGGTTGCGGCGCGGCCTCGCCGGCCAGCGTGGTGAGGGTGTTGGTGGTCCGGTCCAGCACGGCGATGCCGTCGTCGAGGGTTGAGACCTTCAGGTCGTGGCTCGGCTCGGCGACCGCCTCGCTGCGGATCTGCTTCGGGCTGATCCCGCCGGCGGAGCCGCCGCCGCCCTGGACGGCGTTGGCGTTGGCGTTCTCGGACAGCTCCGCAGGGGTGATCGCGGAGACGGTGCCCTGACTCGGCACGGCGACCCAGAGCTTGCCGGTGCCGTCGAAGGCGCCGCCGGTGATCCCCGGCGGATAGTTGATCTGCTCACCGACCGGGGTGAGCGACCGCGGGTCGAGCTGTCGGACGATGCCCTGCACCGCGTCGACGACAAACGCGGAGTTCTCGTGCAGGGCGATGTTGACGCCGATCCCGGCGGTGCTCTTCGTGGTGGCCATGACCTGCAGGGTGGCGAGGTCGAGCGAGCTGATCGTGCCGGTGTTCAGGTCCCGCAGGATGAGCAGCCGGTCGGTCTGGACGACCTGCATCTGGTGGCCACGGCCGTCCGGCACCTGCATCCGGGTGTCGACCCGGCCGGTCACCCCGTTGACCCGGGCCAGCTCGCTCTTGGCCGCGCTCCACAGCCAGGAGCTGGCGTCGTAACCCGCCACCGCGTTGTCCGCCGCGCCCAGACCGAGCACGGTCAGCCCCATCGCGGCGGCGAGCGCCGACACGGTGGCGACGGTGACGAGTCCGCCCCGGAGTCGGCGGGACCGCCGACGCGCGGTGGGACCGCCGGGCGCGACCACGGCCGCCCCTCCGGCATTGCCGTCACTGCCTGTGAAGCCGTTGCCTGTGGTGACCACAGCCGGCTGACCTCCCCATCGTGGCGGTGCTGTCTCCGACCGCCCTCGTCAGCGAATCTCCCCGAAACCGGGTGCCATCATATGGCCCGCCCTCTTCGGCCGGGTACCCGGAACGTGCCGTTGTGGACAGAGCCCGCGCGAATTGTGGACTGGCCTTCCCGTCACGGTTGTTTGGGCAGGTCAGCGACGTAAAGCTGGTGTCGAATCGTGATCAGTTCGGGCTTGCGCCGGTGCCCCGGGTGGTACACACGAGATCCGACGGGGCGAATTCACTCGTCGAATACACCGCGAGCACGGTGAAGCAGTATTCGAGTCGGGGATTCAGCGCGTTCACCGTGAAACTCGTCGGATCGCCGGCACTGACCCGCCCCATCGCCTGCGCCTCCTTGTTGCGCTGCGCGCCGGTGACCAGGAACGGCACCGTGCCACCGCTGGGGTCCGCCCAGGTGATCGTGATCGCGGTCCCCTCGTCGAGCAGTTTCACCTCGGTCGGCGGTTCGCCGGAGATGACCACGCCACCGGGATCGTCCTGGGTGGTCGGGGGTGGCGGGGCGTCCTTGTCGGCCACCACGGCGACCACCACCACGATCGCGGCGATCACCGCGGCGGCCGCCGCGACCGCCGCCGCCACCGTCGAGCCCCGGCCCGACGACCGTGGTGCCGGTTCCGCGACGGGCGTCGGGGCCGGGACCGGCGCCGGCATCGTGACCACCGGGTACGTCTCCGGCTGCGCCGCCGACTGCGCCGAGTACGGCGGGTACGTCGCCGGCTCGTAACCGGGTCCGGTGGCGCGGACCGCCGGCGAACCCGTGGACGGGTACGGCGTACCGCTGGTCGGGAACCCCGCCCCGCTCGACGGGTACGGCGCGGCACTGGCCGGCGACGACGAGACCGGCATACCCACCGGCGCCGAGACGGGGTTCGGGGCGTGCGGCGCCGAGACGGGGTTCGGCGCGTGCGGTGCCGAAATGGGCTGTGGCGGTGCCACCGGCCCTGGCTGGGCGACCGGCGCCGGCGGGACCGCTGCCGGCTGGACCGGCGGTGGTGGGGCCGACGGCAGGCCGGACGAGGGCATCTCCGGGGACGCGCCGGTCGAGGGCGGCTCACCGAGATAGTCCCGGGCCGCCCGGACCTGCCAGTGGTCGACGCCGAGCACCCCCGGACCGATCGTCGCGATCCGGGTGAAGTTGCGCCGTGCCTCGTGCCGGTTGCCGAGTTCCTCGGCGACCGCACCGAGTTCGAAGGAGAGGGCGAGCATCAACGGGTCGGCATCGCCCCAGCGGTGCTGGCCGTCGGTCAGCGCCTCCTCCAGGGTTCGCCGGGCGGCTGCCGGATCGTCTGCCTGACGGTGCCACTGGGCCAGCAGGAGTGCGGTGGAGAGCACCTCGGGGTGGTCGTTGCCGTACGCGGGGCGGGCCGCGTCGAGGGCCTGGCCGAGGAGTCGGCGGGCGCCCGCGAGGTCGCCGGCGCCGTGCTGCGCCCGGGCGCGGTCCTGGACGGCGGCGAGCTGAGGAGGCTGGGACACGCCCGTCATGCTGCCCTCTGCCGGGGGTGCCGCGCCAGCCGGGTCTCAGGGCGGTGCGGTGTCAACTCGTACCGGCCGGGTCCGGGCGCGTTCCCGCGAGGCGGGACGCGCCCGGCATACCGGTGCGGGGTGGACGGCGTCAGGTCAGCGGGACTGTAGCGCGTCGAGGGCGACGGCCATCGCGATGACCAGGCGGCGGTCGAGCTGCGGCTGGTGGATGGTGACGACGTACCGGTCGCGCAGGCCCCACTTCTTCACGACCTCGAACGCCGGCTGGCCGTTGCTGGTGAAGTCGAAGTGGTACGGCAGCCAGGAGAGTCCTTCGACGAACCGGCGCAGCAGCGCGACGGGCATGCTGCGCTCCTGGCCGGTGGCCTGGCCGAGGCCGGGCTGCTCGACGTGCCAGGTGGAGCGGAGCAGGGACGCCTTGAAGTCCTTGCGGAACAGGCCGATCGGGCTGCCGGCGGCGTCGGTGACGTCGTACGTCGCGCCGAGGTCGATCACCGCACGGGCCTTGAAGCCGAGGACCGGCGTCTGCTTGGTGTCGTCGGTGTAGAGGGTCACCTGTTCCTTGAACGCCATCCGCTTCTGCTGGGCGAAGGCGAGCAGCCCGCCCTCGGAACCGTCCGGGTTGACGCTGTGGACCTCGTACTGGTTGACCATCAGCCGGATCCGCTGCCGGATGTGGAACTGGCTCTGGGCCTGGAGCACGTCAGGTTGCATGTTCGGGGGTTTCCTTCTGTGTCTGCGGCCTGCCCACGTCGTTCCACCGCCGGGCGCGGCCTCGAGATGTCGTCCGTTGACGCAGCTAGGGAGTCTTGCACAGCCGTGCGACAGCGGAGGTACCCGACGGCTCGGAGTTTCTCGACAGGTGGCGACGAACCGGACGACGTCCGGTATTCCGCGTCCACCGGACCGGCAGAGTGCCCCAAGAAGGATATGTGCTGTTCAGGGTGAACTTCCGGTTCCGCCGACCCGCCCCGGAGTGGTCACGGTGCCGCCCCGGCCCGGTCGTCCACGCTTCGACGGTGGGCGACCGGGCCGGGGATCGCGTCGGCGACACGTCGGTCAGGGGTGGACCGGTCAGGGGTAGACGTAGAGCGCCCAGTACATCTGCGGGTCGTTCGGGTACCAGTAGGGCGAGCAGCTGTACGAGTTGAACTGCGGGCCCGACACGAGACTCTCGCCGAAGTACCGGCACGCCTCGACGGTGTAGTAGGTGCCGAAATGGAACGAGGTGCCGACGGTCGGCTTGCCGCTCGTCTGGGCCGCCGCCTGCGCCGGCGCGCCGGCGCCGACCAGCATCGCTCCGGTCGCGAGCGCGAGCGCGGCCATCATCCGTACCCTACGCATGCCGCCTCCATGGAGATCGGGTGGACATCACCAGAGCAAGATAGACGATCATAGATGTGATGGGGTCGTCCGGGTTCTGGGGTTGTCGCCATCCGCGCAACACGTCGAGGTGGTCGGATCTGCCGAACCGGGGCTCTCCCGGGTAAATGTCAGACACCGGGTCATCTGCCGGTCAGCGTCCGCGCTGACTCCGGTTGGTGACGCCGCTTCGGAGGAGCGGACCGCGAGCGGACCCGGTCACGTGTGTAGCTGCCGGCTTGAACGGCCAGCCTACGATCCGCCCATGTGGCGAGGCGAGATCGACGGAGTCACCGTCCTCCGGGAGGACCTGCCGGGTGTGCCGGCCGCGACACTGACCTTCGGCTGCGGCGCCCGGGACGAGGAACTCGACACCACCGGCCTGACTCATCTGGTGCAGGCGCTGGTCGGACGGGCCGAACCCGACCGGGCCGACAGGTCCACGGAAGGCACCTCCGTCGTCGACACGTCGTTCACCGCGGCCGGGTCTCCGGAGCAGATCGCGGAGCATTTCGCCGCCGTCTGCGCCGCCGTCAGCGACCTTCCGGGCGAGGATCTGGTCGACGCGGTCGCCGACGCCGACCCGGAGGACCGGTACCTCCCGGATGTCGAGGACCTGCGGGATCCGTGGGGTTCGCTGCTCGCCCGACGGTTCGGACCGTCCGGCCCCGGCCTGGCCCGCTGGCCCGTCGTGGACTACCGACTTTTCACCGCCGACGAGATCCGCCGGCACGTGACGACGTACTTCACCGGCGGAAACGCCGTGCTGGCCACGACCGCCGCGATACCGGCGGACCTCCGCCTCCCACTACCGCCGGGCCCGCGCGTCAGTCACCCCACGCCGCCGGTCAGACACCAGACCGGACCCATCTGGTACGCCGACGAGGTGCACGGACCGGGCCTGTCGTTCGGTGCCGAACCCGGCGCGGCGGTGGTCCTGCTGCTGCGGGTGCTGATGACGCTGGTGCAGGCGGCCCTGGACCGGGCCGGACTCGCCCTCACGGCGTATCCCGTGTTCCTGGCCGTCGACAGCACCCGGCACGAGTTCGGGCTGACGGTGAGCCCGAAGGGTGGCAGGGTCCGGGATTCCGATTCGACGGCCGCGGCCGGGCTGCTCTGGACCGAGCTGCTCCGGCTGGTCCGTGACGGACCCGAGCAGGCCGAGCTGGACCACGAGACGCGGGAGGAGCCCAACACGGCCCTACCGGAGGCCCTGCGGGCCAGGCTGGCGTCGGTGGAGTGGCTACGGTCGGTCGCCGAACTCGAGCCCGCGACCGGGCGGGAGCTGTTCGGTACGGCCGACAACCACATCCCGGACGCTCGGGCCGAACTTCGCGGCCTCACCCCGGCGGCGGCGCGGGACCTGATGTCCGGCTGGCTGTCGACCGCGACGATCGTCGTACCGTCCGGGGCGAGGCCGAGCCTGTCGGGCTGCACCGAGGACCCCTGTCCCCGTACCCGCCACGTGCCCTCGGGTGAGGTGCTCCGACCGCCGTTGCTGAAGCGGCGCCGCAACCGGGGAACGCTGGTCATCGGCATGGACCGCATTTCCACAGTCGACGGAGAGGGCGACGTGCACACCGTGCCGCTCTCTGACGCCTTGGTGGCCGAGCGCAACGGCGCGCTCTGGCTTGCCCACACCGGCCACGGATGCCTCACCGACATCTCCGACTTCGCCGGCGCCGCCGACAAGCTCCGCTCCCTGCTGCCGCCACGTCGGTTCCGCCGCGTCTTCGGATAGCCTGCCGTCCCGATTCCGAGAGATTCCCGAACGCGGAGTCTGGTCGTCGTGGGAACGACGATCCGGCTCCATGATCTGGAGTCCCGGACTCAGAGGATCCGGATGCTGTCGATCCGGAGCAGCGGCACCGTCGTGTTGCCGCCGACCTGGGTGTCGTACGAGAAGGAGCCGAGAACGGTCACGTTCGCCCGGAACTCGTCGTCGTCCACCACGTTGCGCAACTGTCGGGTTGTGCCGGTGAGCAGGGTGTTGGTCTCGTAGTCCCAGTCGTCGGCCATGTTCTTCGGCCCGACGTCGGCCCGGAAGGTGTCGTCGCCGGTCGCCGCGTCGAACTGGGTCACCACCCCGTACACCAGGTAGGTCCTGCCGACGTACGAGTCGGGGTCCTTCGCCAGCTGTTTCCACTGCCGGGCGCTGAGCGTCCGGTACGTCGGCCGCGCGCTCGGCTTCGACGTCGTCGGGGTGGCGGCCGGGGTGGCAGTGGCCGTCGGCGTACCGGTCGGGGTCGCGGCGGCGGTGGTGGCCGCCGGGGTGCTCACGATGCCACCGGCGACCTCGGTCCGCCCGGCGTTTCCGCTGCTCCCGATGCCGATCCCGAGGACGATGCCGCCGCCGACCAGGACCAGGCCGCTGACGATGCCGGCGATCCACGGCACCGGGCCGCGGGCGCTGGGCCGGGTCGGGGGTGTCGACAGCCGCTCGATGTGCAGCAGCGGCGGCGGCTCGGAACCGCCCGGGCTCACCGGTACGCCGTCACCGGCCGTCGGCGGGATGGGCGGTTGCGGGTTCATGGCTGCACCTCCGTGCGGTTGTCGAGGCGGTCGAGCAGGCGGGTCACGTCCCGGTGCCAGTTGTCGAGTTCGGCGATCGTCGGCGCCAGCTCGTACGTGTGGTGGTGCATCGCCCGGGACAGTCCGTACCACGCGGCCCGGGCGGTGCGGGCGGTTTCGGCGTCGAGCAGGCTCGACAGCACGATCAGCTGCTGCCGCATCCGGCAGCCGAGCACCGACGGGGCCTGCCGCTGCCAGAACCCGCGCAGTCCGTGTTCGAGGGCGATCCGGGTGAGGCAGGCGCTGCCACGCTGCCAGCAGCGACGGGTGCTCGGGGTCGGTGCGGTCATCAGCCGCGCGGCGGCGTCGAGGAACAGCTGTGGGGTCACGGCAGGGCCAGCCTCTCTACCACCGGGCCGGCCTGGTCGACCAGCCGGACCAGGTCGACGCCGGTGCCACCACCGTGTGCGCAGCTGTTGGCGTCCCGGACCACGTGCGGGGCGGCGGGGTGCAGCCGGCGCAGTGGTTCACCGAGTTCACCGACCCGCTTCGGGTCGCCGAGCAGGGCCAGGGCGAGGATCGCCCGCAGCCCCTGCACCGCGTCGAGGGCGGCCTCGGTCTTGGCGATCGGCCGGCCCACCCGGAAGTCGCGGGCCCGGACCCGCTCGTGGCAGGCGTACTCGATGGCGTCGCGAACCAGGTTGCCGACCACCGGCACCTTGACCTCGGCGGCCATCTCCTCGTCACATGCGATGGTCTTCGCGTCGGCGAGGTAGCGCAGCGCCGGGTTGCCGCCCTCGCCGCCGACCGTCACCTGGGAGCGGGCCAGCCGGCTGACGGTGAGGACCCGGGCATGGAGGTCCAGGTGGCGTACGGCGGCCGGGAGCCGGTCGTCGTGGGTGAAGACGATCACCTGCCGGTGTTCGGCGACCCGGGCCAGCACCTGGGCGAGTCCGTACACCTTGACCGGGTCCATGGACTGGACCGGGTCGTCGATGACGAGGAACCGGAACGGGCTCTCCGGCATCGTGGCCCGGGGCAGGAACAGGGCGAGTGCGAGGGAGTGCAGTTCACCCTGGCTCATCACCCCGAGCGCCGCTCCCGGCACCCCGTCGACGCTCACCCTCAGGTCGACCCGTCGGCTGGGGCCGGCACCGGCCAACCGGATGCCGCCGAGGTCGACGTTGCTCTCCTGACGCAGCGTGTTCCAGATCCCGGTCGCCTCGGCGGCGACCGGGGCCAGCTTCTGGTTGCGGATCTCGTCGGCGACCTGCTGCAGCCAGGTGACCGCCTTGCGCAGCGCGGCGTACATCCGGGCCGCCTGCCGGCCGGCCTGCTCGCTCTCGACCCAGGCGCGGAGCTGGTCGGCGACCGGCTGCCAGGCCTGCCGGCGGCGCCGCAGCGCCTCCCGGGCGGCGGCCTGGACCGGTTCCAGCGCCGCGCGCAGCGCCAGGTAGCCGGCCGGCGCGGTCTCGGCGACCTTGACCGGGTCGTCGGCGGCTGCCAGCTCCGTCCACTGCTGCCAGGCCAGGCGTACGTCGCCGGTGGTGACCCCGTCGGCGGTGAGGTCGGCCGCGAGGGCGGCCGGCTGCGGCGGTACGAGTTCCCGTAGCGCCCGTCGGCTCTCGGCGACGGTCCGGTGTGCCGCCTCCAGCTCCTCGGCCTCCCGGGTGAGCCGGTCCAGTTCCCGCTGAGCCCGATCGGCCCACGCCCGGTCCAGGGTGCGACCCCCGCACACCGGACAGGGCTGGTCGGGATGCTCGTGGTGGTGCCGGAGTGCGTCGCGGAGCAACCCGGCGACCGCCCGGGACGTCTCGGCCGGGGTGGCGGCGAGTGCCTCGATCCGGGTCAGCGCGGTCCGGAGCCGGTCGACGAGCCCATTGACCTCGTCCGCGCTGGGAAGTTCCAGCAGGTCGAGTTGGCGCAGCGGGACGATCGTTTCGCGGTCGTCGTCGACGCTGTCCACAGTGGCCAGTGCGGTGAGCTGGTCGAGGTCGGCGACCCTGCCGGCGAGTGCCGCCTCGGCCTGCCGGGCCCGTTCGTCGTCGAGACCGGCCAGGGCGGTACGGAGTGCGGGCAGGGTCTCGGCGGGCAGCTTCCGGAGTTGGTCCATCTCGCGGCGGGCGGTCTTGAGCATGGTTTCGACCTCGACGATTCGGCCGAGTCCGAGGATGCGGTGCAGGGAGTCGTACATCTCGCTGGGGCGGCCGCTGAGCAGGCCGCCGAGTTCGGCGTACGAGAGGAAGGGGCGGTACAGCTCCAGTGGGGCGGACCAGCCGAGGGCGGCGACGGACTGTCGGGGCTCGCCGGCGAGCTGGAAGAACGCCGTACCGTCGGCGAGGCCGTCCTCGGGCTGCCAGTGGTGTTCGACGGTGGCGCCGTTGCGGTGGCCGTCGACGCCGAGCCGGACCCGGATGCTCGGGTTCTGTCCGGCGTGCAGGTTGCGCCAGCCGTCCTGCCAGATGCTGCTGCGGCCGGACCAGCGCTTGTTGTCGCCGGTGAGGGCGTACTCGGCGGCTTCGGCGAAGCTGGACTTCCCGGAGCCGTTGCGGCCGGTGACGATGGTCAGCCCTGGTTCGGGTTTGAGGTTTAGGGTGGCGGTGGGGCCGATGCCCCGGAAGCCGGTCACCTCGATGCTGGTCAGGTAGGTGCCGATCGGTTCGGCGGCTTTGGATGCCTCGTCCGATGTGGTCGGTGGCGGGGTGGGCGGGTTGCCGCCGAGCGCCTGCTGGAACTCGTCCTCGCCGAGCAGGGCGGCGAGGACCAGGGTGGCGGCGTTCTCGGGCAGGTCGGCGCGGTCGAGGTGGTCGGCCAGGAGCTGGTCGACGGTTTCCGGTTCTGGGGTCGGCACGGCGTACCTCCGGATTCGGATGGGGTGCGGGACTACCGGCCGCGGATCTTGCGACCGCTCTCGGTGTCGGGGTAGAGGACGGCGTCGGCAACCCGACCGCCGGAGTCCTTGGCGCCTCCGCCGAAGTTGAGCGTTCCGGCGGCGTTGGCGCTGGCGGCGATGCCGTCCCAGTACTGGGCTTCGCGCTCCCAGCGGATGTCGGCGAGCAGGTTGAGCAGGTCGTCGTCGGTCAGCGGGCCGCCCGAGGAGGACCAGCCGGTGGCGTGGTGCGCCGCGATGCCGAGGCCGGCCAGGACCGCCGGGGCGGAGACGGCAGACCGGGCGGCGAGCTGGGGGAAGAGGTGACCGAGCAGCGTGGAGAGCAGCGGTACGACCCGTCGCTCGACCTGCTCCGGCGACGTTCCCTCCGGCAGGTCGGCGGTGCGGAGGGTGGCGGAGGAGCGACCGAGGCCGGCCCGTCCGAAGATGGTGGTGACCACCAGGACCCGAAGCGCGGAGAGGGTGATCAACTCCGGATCGGTCCGGGTGAGCTGGCGCTTGCGGGCCTGGACGAGCCGGCTGAGGGGGACGAGTCGACCCTCGTGTTCGACCTTGACCGAGTCGGCGATCCGGTGGGCGAGTTGGGTGCCGAAGTCGCGCTGGTCCATGGACATGGCGAGGTTCTTGGCCACCGGGACGCCTTCGACGTTGCGGTCGTAGAAGATCTGCCGGGCGTCCTCGACGGCAAGTCCCCAGTAGAGCTCGAACGGCAGCCGGACCGCGCCGAGGGCCGAGTAGGTGAGGTCGAAACGCTCCGGGTCGTCGTACAGCTCGTGCAGGGCGGTCACCTGGGTCTCGCCGTCGATCGCCACGACCGGCGAGTTGGCCAGCAGGGTGATCCGCCGGATGCCGCTGCCCGGGACGAGTTCCTCGCTGACCGCGCCCGGCTCGTCGGCGAGCCAGAGGGTGATCGGCGGCGTCGACCAGCCGGATCCGAAGTCGCCGGAGATGCCGGCGGCGATGTAGCGGGCGTACGCCTCGACGTTGCGCCCCTTCTGGGTGGCCTTGAGGGTGCGCTGGACCAGGCTACGGATCTCGGCGTGTCGGCGCATCGCGCCGGGGGTGTACCGCATGGCCCGCCGGTCCTCCTCCAGCTTCGGCGACGGTACGAGCTGAAGCAGCGCGGGCAGCCCGACCGTGCCGACCACGGCATCGGTGCGGAACGGGATGACGGTCAGTTGGATGCCCTCGACGGCGGCCGTGGGCAGGGTGATGGACACGAGGGAACTCCTTCGGAAGGCCAACTGGTGCGGGAGGGGGAGCCGGCGATCTGACGGCAGGCAGGGGGAGCGGTACCGGCGGCGTGACCGGCGACCGTTGAAAGCTCATCCAGGACACCATGCCGTGAAAGCGTTGTCAAACGCGTTTAAGCGCTTTAGGGTTGTCGGTGTACGGTGATCACCGCAGTACCGCTGTCCGAGCCGAACCGACAGGACGTGTTGATGCCGAAGTCCAGTGCGCTGGTGACCGCCGCCGAGATCTCCCGGCTGGCCGGCGTCACCCGGGCCACGGTCAGCAACTGGCGGCGCCGACACCCCGACTTCCCGGCCCCGACCGGCGGCACCGAGGCGAGCCCGGCGTACGACCTTGCGGCGGTCCGGAGCTGGCTCTCCGGCCGGGGACAGCTGCCGACCGACTCGGCGGCAGACGAGTTGCGGGTGGCGCTGCGGGCTGCCGACGACCACGGTCACCAGCTGCCGCTGCGACTGCTGCCGCTGGTCCTCGCCGTGTCCCGACTCCCCGACGACCAGGTCGACGCCCTGGCCGAGCTGTCCGATGTCCGACTCGGCACCCGGGCCACCGAACTGGCCCGGTCGGCCGCCGACGAACTGCCCGGCACCGACGACGTTCCCGCCTTCCGAGCCGACCGGGCCGACCTGCTCCGCGCGCTGCTGACCTGTGTACGACGGGACGGGGCGACCGTCGCCGCCGAGGTGCTCGCCGACCACGACACCGAGGTGACCGGAGCCAGCGGCGGCTACCACACCCCGGCACCACTGGCCGAGCTGATGGCGGCACTGGTCGCCGAGCCGGGGTCGTCGTACCCGCTCAGGGTTTTCGACCCGGCGTGCGGAGCCGGAAGTCTGCTGGTCGCCGCCCTCGGCCTCGGAGCCCGGGAACTGTCCGGGCAGGATCTGGTGACGGTCCAGGCGGCGCTGGCCGGCGTACGCCTGCGGGTGCTGGACCCGTCCGCCACCTCCCGCCTGGCGGCCGGCGACAGCCTGCGGGCCGACGCCTTTCCGCAGTTGACCGCCGACGCCGCGCTCTGCGTACCCCCGTACGGTGACCGGGACTGGGGGCACGCGGAGCTGGCCGGCGACCCGCGCTGGCTGTTCGGGCTGCCGCCACGGAGCGAATCGGAACTCGCCTGGGCGCAGCACTGCCTGGCCCACGTCAAACCCGGCGGGCCGGCGGTGCTGCTGATGCCACCGGCCACCGCCGAACGCTCCGCCGGCCGCCGGCTGCGGGCCGAACTGCTCCGCAAGGGTGCGCTGCGGGCGGTCGTGGCGCTGCCGGCCGGGGCCGCCACCCCGCTGCACGTCGGGCTGCAACTCTGGCTGCTGTGCCGCCCCGACCCGGCGGAGTCGGCACCCCGAACGGTGCTCTTCGTCGACCCGGTCGAGCCGGCGTCGCCGCCGCTGGCCCGGAGCGCGTCGAGCGTCGCCCGGGCCACGTCATCCCCGCTCCGGGCCGCGTCGAGCCGAAGCGGATCGACCTCGGCCGGTGGCGGGTCGACAGGTGGCCGGTCCGGGATCGACTGGCCGAGCCTGCGGGAGACCGTGCTCGACGTGTGGCAGCGTTGGCGCGCGGACCCGGAGACGTTCGACGGCGTACCCGGGATCGCCCGGGCCGTCCCGGTCATCGACCTGCTCGACGAGACCGTCGACCTGACCCCGGCCCGACACGTCCGGACCGCGCCGGCCGCCGCCGCGCCGAAGGAACTGGCCGAGACCGGGTCCGCGCTGCTGGCGCGGCTGCGCGCGACGGCGGCGGAGCTGACCGCGCTGACCGGCGGCGACGGCTGGTCGCCGGCGGGGGAGGAGCGGCAGCCCTGGCGCAGCGCCACCGTCGCCGACCTGCTGCGCGGCAACGCGCTCACCCTGCTGCGCGCCCCGGCGACGACCCGGGGTCTCGACGACGCCGCCACCGACCCGGAGCTGACCGTCCAGGCCGGCGACGTCCTGCTGCCCGAGCTGCTCCGGGGCGGGATGTCGTCCGGTGCCGGTGCCGGGGCGTCGGCCTGGGTCGCCGACGACCGGGACGCCGGTACGCCGCTCGGCCGGCACCTGATCCTGCTGCGGCCGGATCCGGAGCGGCTCGACCCGTGGTTCCTTGCCGGCTTCCTCGGCGCCGACGAGAACGTGCGGTCGGCGGCGACCGGCAGCACCATCGTCCGACTCGACCCGCGTCGGCTTCGTGTCCCGCTGCTACCGCTTGTGGAACAGCGGCGGTACGGTCGGGCCTTCCAGCACCTGCACGACCTGCGGGCCGCCGCGGAACTCGCGGGGCGGCTCGCCGACGAGTCGGCCCGTACCCTCGGGGCCGGCCTCACCGGCGGCGCCCTGCTGCCGCCGGAACCTCGCGATGCCTCCTGACCCTGACACCGCGTCGCGGCAGTCCGCCGTACAGATGTCCCGGGCGATCAAGCGCTACCTGGACGACCGCGACTACCCGGACCTGGGCGTACTCGTCGCCTTCTCCGGCACCCTCAGCTACGACGGCGAGGAGACTACCGAGTCGAAGGAGAACGGCGGCCTGCCGGAGACCGCGCTGCCGAAGGCGTTCGCCTACACCCGGGCCGACGACAGGACCGCCCGCGCCGGCACCGCCGCCGGCCAGCGCGAATACCGGATCCTGGTGGTCGCGGAGAAATACCAGACCGGCTTTGACCAGCCGCTGTTGACCACGATGTACGTCAACAAGAAGCTCGCCGGCATCTCCGCGGTGCAGACCCTGTCCCGGCTCAACCGGACCGCCGAGCGGAAGAGCCAGGGCGATCTGGCGGTGCTGGACTTCGTCAACGACGCCGAGGAGATCAAGGAGGCGTTCCGGCCGTACTTCGAGGAAGCCGAAACCCTGCCCTCGGACCCGAACCTGCTCTACACGGCGCAGAGCCGGGTGATGTCCCCGCCGCTGCTGGTGGAGGCGGAGATGCAGGCGTTTGTCGAGGCATACCTGGCGGCCGAGGAACAGGCGGCCGGCAACGCGGCAAAATGGGCGAAGTTGCACGCCGAGCTGTACCGGCACCTCGAACCGGCGGTGCAGCGGTTCGCCGCACTGCTCGATGCTGAGGACGAAGAAGATCGGGAGACGGCCGAGAACTTCCGAGCCGACCTCAACGACTACGTCCGCAAGTACGGCTTCCTCGCCCAGATCGTCCCGTACACCGACGCCGAGCTGGAGCGGCTCTACCTCTACGGCCGGCACCTGCTCAACAGGTTGCCGCGACGGAACGACGGCGGTGTGGACATCGGCGAGGTCGACCTCAGCCACCTGCGGGTGGAGAAGACCGGCGAACACGACGTCAGCCTCAACCCCGAAGGACCGGCCGAGATGAAGGGCTTCGGCGACGGTGCCGGCGGCGCGAAGCAGCCGGACAAGGACCTGCTCTCCGAGCTGATCGAACGCTTCAACGAGAAGTACGGCACCAGTTTCACCGACGAGGACGTGGTCAAGCCGTTCAACGAGGCGGTCGCCGACCCGAAGGTACGCCAGGCCGCGGTCGCCAACGACGAGGAGAACTTCGGTCACGTCTTCGAGCCGGTCTTCGAGGAGAAGATGATGGACCACTTCGACTCGACGGCTGACCTGGGCCGCCGCTACTTCGGCTCGCAACAGGATTTCCGCAGCTCACTCAACCGCAGCGCCCGTCGGGCGGCGTGGCGCCTGATCCGTCGCCAGGAGGGCGTACTCGCCGACGAAGCCGCCTGACAGCCGCCGGTGTGGCACGTGGGCCTGGAACTGAATGAGTGGTGGAGGCGAGTGCGGTGAGTGATTCCGACTTCGAGAAGATGACCAAGGATGAGGTGCTTGCCTGGTTAGACGTGACGTAAGACGTCTCGCCGCCGCCTTGGCTGGCGATGACTCCAGCCGCCGAACCCGTGAAGCGGGCCACGCCGCCTGACGCACCGATGATGCTGGCGAGTTCCAGACTGCCGGTCAACATGGTCGAGCTCGACAACCTTGCCGAGGTTCAAGGAGTACGGCGCTCCGACATCCGCCGCGAGGCACTGGCGTCATATCTCACCGAACGCATCTTGCCAGTGGATCGTGACGAGGCGAAACCCCCGGAATGTGCCAGACCTCTACTGTCGCGCGGCGAGCCGCTTCGCGCGACCATACGCAACCGGAACTGGAATCAGGGGTGTGCGGGGGACGTCTCAGCGTGACTGATCAGGTGGTGGTTACGGCGGTGGGTAGCCAGGGACGGCCGGCGGCGAGTTCGGTGAGGGCGTTGATGATGTTGCGGCCGTGTGCGGTGGCGGTGGCGAGGTAGGAGCGGATCAGCGCGA